>VGRW01000085.1 GCA_016875225.1 Deltaproteobacteria bacterium | reverse complement strand
CCCCACCGTGGTGAGAAATGCGGGCTAGCCGCCCGCGCGGGGCAGCGCTCGCGCGGCGAACGCCTGCCGCACGAAGTCCGCCTGCTCCTCCTCGTGCAGCCGGTACGAGCCGGTGGCGGGGCTCGCGGATTCGGGCCGGCCCACGTAGCGAAGCGTCCGGCCCTCGGGAAGCGAGCGCGCGATGCGGTCGGACACGAACGACCAGGCGCCCATGTTCCAGGGCTCCTCCTGGACCCAGACGACCTCGCGGGCGCCGTAGCGGGCGAGCGTGCTGCGCACCGCGTCGAACGGGAACGGGTGGATCTCTTCCAGGCGGACGATCGCGACGTCGTCGAAGCCGGAGTCCTCGCGCGCCTCGGCGAGCGCGTAGTAGACCTTTCCGCTGCAGAGCAGGACCCGGCGGGTCGCCTTCGGATCGCGCTCGCCCACCGCGAAGGCGGGGTCGTCGAGCAGCGGCCGGAACGCGCCGGTGCAGAGCTCGTCGACTCCCGACACGCACGACGGGTGGCGCAGCAGGCTCTTCGGAGACATCACGATCAGCGGCTTGCGGAAGCTGCGGCAGATCTGGCGCCGCAGCGCGTGGAAATACTGCGCGGGCGTGGACAGATTGCAGACCTGCAGATTGTCCTCGGCGCAGAGCTGGAGGAACCGCTCGAGTCGCGCGCTCGAATGCTCCGGACCCTTGCCCTCGTAGCCGTGTGGCAGGAGCATGACCAGGCCCGACGCGCGGCTCCACTTCTTCTCGCCGCTGGCGATGAACTGGTCGATGATGACTTGCGCGCCGTTGCAGAAGTCGCCGAACTGCGCCTCCCAGACCACCAGGCGGTTCGGATCGACCGTGCTGTAGCCGTACTCGAAGCCGAGCACCGCGGCCTCGGAGAGCAGGGAGTTCGCGATGATGAAGCGCGTCCCCTCCGGCGCGAGCTTCGCCAGCGGCGTGTAGCGATCGCCGGTCTCCACGTCGTGCAGCACCGCGTGACGGTGACCGAACGTGCCGCGCTCGGAATCCTGGCCAGTGAGCCGGACCGTCACGCCCTCGCGCAGGAAGGATCCGATCGCCAGCGCCTCCGCCGTTCCCCAGTCGACGTCGCTGCCCTCGAGTACGGATCGGACGCGCTGCTCGAGCATGCGGCGCAGCTTCGGGTGGACCTCGAAGCCGGGCGGGACGTCGAGCATGGCGCGCGCGCAGGCATCGAGCGTCTCGCGCGGGACCGCAGTGACCCCGTCTCTGACCTGCGCCCCCTCCAGACCGGCCCAGAGCCCCTGATAGCCCTCCGCGCCGGCCAGCCGAGTCACCTCCATGCTGTCCTCGAACGCATCCTCGAGTCGGCGCTTCTGCTCCTCCTCGAGCTTGGCGAGTGCCGCGTCATCGAGCGCTCGCTCCGCGATCAGCCGCTCGGAGTAGATCCGCGTGACGCGCGGGTGCGAGGCGATCTTCTTGTACATCAGCGGCTGGGTGTAGGTCGGATCGTCGGCCTCGTTGTGCCCGTGCCGCCGGTAGCAGACCAGGTCGATGATCACGTCCTCGCGGAACTGCTGGCGGAACGCGATCGCGAGCTTCGCCGCGTGCACGCACGCCTCGGGATCGTCGGCGTTCACGTGGAAGACCGGTGCCTGGATCAGCTTCGCGCCGTCGCTCGGGTACTGCGTGAAGCGGTAGTCGCGGGGATCGGTCGTGAAGCCGATCTGGTTGTTCACGATGATGTGGATCGTGCCGCCGGTCCAGTAGCTCTCGAGCTCCGAGAGCGCGAGCGTCTCGAACACCACGCCCTGACCCGTGAACGCCGAGTCGCCGTGGATCTGCAGCGGGATGACCTGCTTTCGCTCGGCATCGAGTCGATGGTTCTGCTTCGCGCGGACGACGCCTTCGGCGACCGGATTGATCCACTCCAGGTGACTCGGATTCGGACAGAGAGACAGGTGCAGGCTCTTGCCGCTCCGGGTGCGACGGTCGGCCGAGTAGCCGCGGTGGTACTTCACGTCGCCCGCGCCCTGCGCGTTCGCGGGCATGAGCGAGGTCTGGAACGCCGACATGATCGCGTGGTACGGCATGTCGAGCGTGTGGGCCATCACGTTCAGCCGGCCGCGGTGTGCCATCGCGAGCACGACCTCGGCCGCGCCGAGATCCGCCGCGCCCTCGACCAGCGCGTCGAGCATCGGGATCAGCGCCTCGCCGCCCTCGAGCGAGAAGCGGTAGGCGCCCAGGAATCGCTTGTGCAGGAATTCCTCGAAACGCTCGGCGGCCATCAACTGAGAGAGCACGCGCAGGCGCTCTTCAGGGCTCGGCTCCGGGCGGTTCTCGCGCGGCTCCATTCGCGCGAGCAGCCAGTCGCGGCGCACCTTGTCGCGGATCTCCATGAACTCCGCGCCGAAGCTTCCCGAGTAGGTGCGGCGCAGGCTCGCGATCAGTTCCGTCACCGTGCCCTCGGCGAGCCCCAGGTAGTTGCCGAAGGTCACACGCCGCAGCATGTGTTCGTCGCGCAGGCCGTACTCGCGCGGCTCGAGCAGCGCGTGCGCGTCCTGGTGGCTTCCGAGCGGGTCGAGCTTCGCGATCAGGTGTCCGTGGCTGCGGTAGGCGTCGACGAGCGCGATGATGCCGACCGCGGGAACCGCGGGGGTCGGCTCCGCGGCGGCCTGCGGCCCGGCCGGCTCCGCGGCAGTCGGGCGCCCGTGCAGCTCGTCGAAGAGGCGCCGCCACGACGCGCCCACCCGCTCGCGGCCGAGCACGTAGTCCTCGTACAGCGCCTCGACCCAGGCGCCGTTCTCGCCGCAGAAGAGCTCGGCAAGCTCCTCGTTCACTTCTGGCCTCCGCTTGCGCGCATGGTAACGAGTTCTCTCTTCGACGGGAGGGTCGGGAAGTGGAGCCGGGCGGCCGTTTGCGCGGGCCTCGGCTACGATGCGCCGCGATGCGCTTCCAAGTCCTGCCCGGCTTCCGGGATTTCTTCCCGGAGGACCTCGCGATCCGGCGCGCGATCGAAGCGGCCTGGCACGGCGCGGCGCGCGCCGCCGGATTCGAGGAGTTCGACGGCCCCGTTCTCGAGTCGCTCGAGCTGTTCACCGCCAAGTCGGGCGAGGAGATCTCCGGACAGCTGTACACGTTCACCGACAAGGGCGACCGCGCGGTGGCGCTCCGCCCGGAGATGACGCCGACGCTGGCGCGAATGATCGCGTCGCGCGCGAACCGGCTCGCACGGCCGATCAAGTGGTACTGCGTTCCGGAGTTCTATCGCTACGAGAAGCCGCAGCGCGGCCGCCTGCGCGCCTTCTACCAGTGGAACGTCGACGTGCTCGGCGCGAGCGACCCCGCCTCGGACGCGGAGCCGATCGCGATCGCGCTCGACGCGCTGCGCCGGCTCGGACTCGGCGAGCGCGACGTGCGCGTGCACATCAACGACCGGCGCCTTCTCGCGCGCACGCTTCGCGATCTCGACGTCGCTCCCGAGCAGGACGCAGCCGTGCTGGCGCTGATCGACAAGCTCGGGCGCGACCGAGCGGCGGGGGAGCGGCTCGAGGCGCTGCTCGGCGCCGCGCGCGCGAAGCAGCTGCTCGGCCACTGCGCGGCGTATCCGCTCGCGAGCGCCCCGGAGCTCGGCGCCGTGCTCGAGGCCTGCCGCGAGTACGGGATCGACTCCGCGCTCGTGCCCGACTTCGGGATCGTGCGCGGGCTCGCCTACTACACCGGTCCGGTCTGGGAGATCTTCGACGCGCCGCGCGAGCTGCGGGCGGTCGCGGGCGGCGGGCGTTACGACGACCTGATCCGGTCGCTGGGCGGTCCCGAGCTTCCCGCGCTCGGCTTCGGCATGGGCGACGCGGTGCTCGGCGAGCTGCTCGCGGCCCGGGGCCTGCTGCCCGCGACACCGCCGCGTGTCGAGGTGGTCGTGGTTCCGGTCACGGCCGAGCTCGCCGGCCCCGCGCGGCGGCTGGTCGCGCGGCTCCGCGCGCAGGGCGTCGCCACCGAGGCGCCCTACGGCCTGCCGCGGATCGGAAAGGCGCTGAAGGCCGCAGACGCCGCCGGCGCCCGACGCGTCGTCATCG
Source organism: Deltaproteobacteria bacterium (assembly GCA_016875225.1). Classification (NCBI taxonomy): domain Bacteria; kingdom Pseudomonadati; phylum Myxococcota; class Myxococcia; species Deltaproteobacteria bacterium. The sequence goes on along the minus strand of VGRW01000085.1, from coordinate 10,265 downwards.
TCGGCCCGGACGAGTGGGCCGATGGGCTCGTCGTCGTGAAGGACCTCGCCTCGGGTGTCGAGACCCGCGTGCGCGTCGAGGATCTGACCGAGCGCTAGCGCGCGGCCGGCGCGCCACCCGCGCCCTTCACCAGCGTCGTCGCGAGCGTGAGCATCGACGCGACGTCCGAGAGGTTCGCCGGGATCACGAAGGTGTTTCCCGCCTTGGCGAGATTCCCGAGCTGCGAGACGTACTGCTCCGCAACGCGCAGGCGCATCGCGTCCTCGCCGCCGGGCAGGCGCAGCGCCTCGGCGATGTTCCGCAGGCCCTCCGCCGTGGCGTTGGCGACGGCGAGGATCGCCTGCGCCTGCCCCTCGGCCTCGTTGATCTGCAGCTGGCGCGTGGCCTCCGACTCCTTGATCACGCGCTGCTTCTGTCCCTCGGCCGCATTGATCTGCGCGTCGCGCTCGCCCTCGGAGGTCAGGATCACCGCGCGCTTCTCGCGCTCGGCGCGCATCTGCTTCTCCATCGCCTCCAGCGTCTCGTGCGAGGGCATGATCTTCTTGATCTCGTAGCGCAGCACCTTCACGCCCCATGCGCCCGAGGCCTTGTCGAGCTCGGTGACCAGCGCGGAGTTGATCGCGCCGCGCTCCTCGAAGGTGCGGTCGAGGTCGATCTTGCCCACCTCGCTGCGCAGCGTGGTCTGCGCGAGCTGCGAGATCGCGAAGCCGTAGTTCACCACTCCGTAGCTCGCCTGGCGCGGATCGAGCACCTGCAGGTAGAGCACGCCGTCGACGCCGACCTGCACGTTGTCGCGCGTGATGCAGACCTGCTCGGCGATGTCGATGGTCTGCTCCTTCAGCTCGTGCCGGTAGGCGACGCGATCCACGAACGGCATCAGGATGTGGAAGCCCGCCTGCAGCGTGCGGCTGTAGCGGCCGAGCGTCTCCACCACGTAGGCGGCCTGCTGGGGCACCACGATCGCCGTCTTGGCGATGACGAAGACGGCGAGCGCGACTACGGCGAGCACGGCGATCACGACGAACGGGTCCATCCGGGGTCCTCCTGTGCGGGTTCGGGATCAGGCGTCGCGGCTGAGCTCGAGCTCGACGCCGAGGACGCGGGCCACGCGCGCGGTCTCGCCCGGGGCGAGCGCCGTGGAGCCGGTGTTGTGCGCGCGCCAGACCGTGCCGCGCAGCTCGACCTGTCCGCGCCCGCCGGGGGCGATCGGCTCGCGCGCGACGGCGAGCTCGCCGACCGTGGACTGGCCGACCTCGCCTGCGCTGCTGCGGATCCGCGCGTAGAGCCGTCGCCGGAACGTCGCGGCTCCGACGACGCAGAGCGCGCCGAAGATCGTCCACTGCAGCCAGACCGGCCCGGCCAGGCCGAGCGCGGCGAGCGCGCCGGTGATCAGCGCGGCCGCGCCGAAGAACACCAGGAAGAACTGCGCGTCGACGACCGATTCGGCCGCGAGCAGAGCCGCGCCAAGGACGATCCACCCCCACCAAGGCATTGCAGACCCTCCGCGTTCAGGCGTTCGAGATCGGCCCGCCGCCCGCCTCGTCCACGCCCACACCCATCGAGTGATAACCCTTGTCCACGTAGACGGTCGTGCCGGTGATCCCGGCCGCGAGCGGCGAACACAGGAATGCGGCGGTGGCGCCGACGTCGGCGGCGTCGATCGCCTCGACAAGCGGCGAGTTCTTGCGCGCGTACTCGATCATCTTCTCGATGAAGCCGATCGCCGAGGCCGCGCGCGAGGCCCAGGGCCCGGCCGAGATCGTGTTCACGCGCGCGCCGTAGCGCCGGCCGGCCTCGTAGGCGAGCGTGCGCGTGTCGCTTTCGAGAGCCGCCTTCGCGGACGACATCCCCCCGCCGTAGCCCGGAACCACGCGCTCCGAGGCCATGTAGGTGAGCGAGACGAACGACGCGCCCGGGCGCAGCAGCGGGCCGAAGCGCTGCACCAGCGACACGAACGAGTAGGCGCTGGCCGAGAGCGCCGACAGGTAGCCCTTGCGGCTGGTCTCGAGCAGCGGGTTCTTGACCTCGCTGCCGTTTGCGATCGAGTGCACCACCACGTCGAGCGGGCGCGCGCCGAACTCGGCGACCATGCGGTCCGCCACGCCCTGGATCGTGAAGTCGTCGTGCTCCTTGTAGCGACGGTTCTCGCGCAGCTCGATCGGAGCGTCGGCGAGCGTGTCGTACTCGGCGTCGAGCGCGAAGATGCGCTCGAAGGCGAGCGTGCCGCCCCCGGGCATCTGCAGCGACTCGGCCAGCTTCCCGCGCTCGAGCATCTTGGTGAAGATCCCGTAGGCGGGCGGCCAGGTGCCGACGCAGACCGTGGCGCCGGCCTCGGCCAGTTTCTTGGCGATTGCGAACCCGAAGCCCCAGTCGTCGGCGACGCCGGCGACGAACGCGCGCTTTCCCGAGAGATCGATCGACAGCATCCGCGCAGGATAACAGGTAGGATCGGACCCATGTCACGACGCGATCAGATCCAGATGACCCCGGACGAGGTGCGACGCTTCATCGACTCGAAGAAGACGATCACGATCGTTTCGAACGGCCCCGGCGGCTTTCCGCACCCGATGCCGATGTGGTTCGCGCGCGATCCCGACGACTCGATCCGCATGGCCACCTACCGCACCAGCCAGAAGATCAAGAACATCCAGCGCGACCCTCGCGTCTCCCTGCTCTGCGAGACGGGAATCGAGTACCAGGAGCTGCGCGGCGTGGTGCTCTACGGCCGGGCGCAGCTGATCGACGACTTCGAGCTCGCCTGCGACACGCTGCTGCGCGCGGGCGGCCGCGGCGAGGGGCTGCCGCGCGACGAGGCCGCCGCGAAGACGGTCATGGATGCGATGCGGAAGAACGCCGAGAAGCGCTTCGTGATCCGGGTTGCACCGGAGCGCGTGGTCTCGTGGGACCACTCGAAGCTCGGCGGCGCGTACTAGCGCGTTTCCGATCGTTCACGGCGTCTCGTTCACGTCGACTGAGTGACTCGAGTTACTCGTCCATCGAGTGACACGATTCGCTTTATCTACGCACTAACCAGACAGCTCGCTCTCGAGCTCTGGGGGTGCGATGATGGTGTGTCGAGCCCGTCTCCTGCTTCTGGCTCTGGTCTGCTTCGGGATTCCGCTCGGTGCGCTCGCGCAGGGCGGTTCGGTTCTCGAAGCGACCGGCGAGGCGAGCTACCGGATTCCGATCGTCGTCCCGCCCGGACCCGCCGGGCACCAGCCCGAGCTCGCGCTGGTGTACGCGAGCGGGAACGGCCGCGGACCCGCGGGCTGGCTCGGTTTCGGCTGGTCGCTCGCCGGCGAGAGCCGGATCGAGCGCGAGACGCGCACCGCCGGCCCGTTCGACTTCGACGCGCGCAGCTGCGGCGCCGGCGGCGCGTTCGCGTGCTACCGGTCGGACTACGTTCTCGACGGGCAGGACCTGATCTGCGACTCCGGAGCCTGCGAGCCGTGCTCGGCGTCGGCTCCGTGCCGGTACCGCACCCAGAGCGACGACGGTCGCATCATCGAGTTCATGGGCGAGTCGTCCGGCTGGACGATCGCCGACCGCGACGGGCGCGTCTTCGTCTACGGCGCGTCTTCGTCCGGCGCGACGCGGCTCGCCAACCCGACGCTCCCGCCGTTCGAGGTCGCGAGCTGGCTTCTCGAGCGCAGCACCGACGTGAGCGGGAACGAGATCCGCTACGGCTACGACACGAGCTCGAGCGAGAACGTCGCCTATCTCGCCAGGATCGAGTACGGAGCGGGCAGCGCCGCGAATCGCAGCATCGAGTTCGTCTTGAACGATCCGCTCTCCGCGCCGCGCCCGGATCGGCCGGTCTGGGCCCGGGCCGGATTCCGCCAGCAGGTGGACCGGCGAGTGGCCGCGATCGAGGTGCGCGCGGCGTCGAACCAGCTCGTCACGACCTACCGGCTCGCCTACACGCAGGATCCGGATTCCACGCGAAGCCGGCTCGCGAGCGTGCAGCGGATCGGCGCCGACGCCCGGGCGGCTCTGCCGCCCTACACGTTCTCGTACTCGGAGCGCCTCGCGGGCGACGGATTCGAGCAGGTGAACCAGCCGGGCTACTTCGGGGCTCCGGCCCAGTGCCCGCCGCTCGGCGGCCTGCACGCGGATCCGTCCGGGAATGGCTTCTGGAACATCGCGGATCTCAACCGGGACGGTCTCGACGATCTGTACTTCGTGCAGGGCTACAGCGAGGTGAGCACGTCGGGCCGGACCGAGGTCGCGCTCGGAACCGGCACGCGCTTCCTGCCCGGCTCGGGGCTCGCCTGTGGCTACGCGCTCGCGCGCGGGAATCGCTGGTCGGGCGACCGCCTGTTCTTCGCCTCCACGCTCTCCGTCCCGACGCTGCAGATCTCGCGCGCCGCGACGCTCGACCTCGACGGCGACGGCTTCCTCGATCACATCGATCACGGCGGGTCGTACCGAGCGGGAAGCTTCGAGCCGGTTGCGGCGGGCGTCCGCCTCGGCGGTCCGAACGGGTTCTCCGACGCGACACTCCCGACGTCGCTGGAGCTCGCGCACCTCTGGGACTTCTCGTTCGGGAACGGCTGGAACGCGGACGACTTCTGGATCCGGATCGCGAGCACGACGAACGGATCCTCCGACACCCGCGCTCTGCTCGCGGACGTGACCGGCGACGGCCGTCCGGACCTGCTCGCGACTCGTGGCACGACCCCGTTCGACTACTGGGACGGGGCGTCGTGGAGCCCGGTCTGGCCGGACTGGACCGGCTGGGCGGTGTTCGCCAATCGCGGGCTCGCGACCGGCGCGGGCGGGCAGGGGTATCTCGATTTCGGCGACGGGCCGCTGCTCTGGCCGGCGCCGCCCGGCGTGGGAATCGAGACCGTTTCCTTCGGACTCACGAGCCGGGCGCTCGCGGACCAGAACGGCGACGGGCTGCCCGACCAGCTCACGCGCAGCAGCGTCGCGTACGGCTACGGCGCGGGCTTCCTTCCCGCGGAGCCCGTGGCGGACGTCATTCCGCAAGCGTTGATCGCCGCGCCGCTCTACGTCCGCGCGGGGCTCTACGATCTGAACGGCGACGGGTTCCTCGATCACGTCTCGGCGCAGAACGAAGGCGCAGATCCGTACTGGCACGTGCACTTCGGAACCGGCCACGGATTCAATCCGAGTGAGTCGCTGTTCCGGCGCGTGGTCGACGTGCTCGACGAGGTTGCGATCGAGGCGGACGGGATCACCGTCGGGGCGAGGTCGATTCGCGACGTGAACGGCGACGGTCGACCGGACTACGTCGCCGCCGGACGAGGAAGTGTCTTTCTGCAGAGCCGCGCGGCGAATCACGACGGAGAGCGCTCGGAGCCGCTTGCGGGCCTGCTCACGCGAGCGGCCGACCCGCTCGGCGGCTCGGTCGAGCTCCATTACGCGATGTCGGCCCAGCTCCAGACGGAGTCCGGGCTGCCCGCGAATCCCGAAATGGTGCTGCGAAGACCCGTCGTGACCCGCGTCACGCGGCGCGACGGGCGAGCGGGCACGCCCGCGATCGTCTCGGAGCTCTGGTACGGCGGCGGGGTCTTCGACTACGCCGAAAAGGAGTTCCGCGGCTTCGCGAGCGTGATCGAGACCGAGCTCGAGCAGGGCGTCGACCCGACGCGGATCTCGTCTTCGTATCGCACCGATCGGGTCTGCGCGTCGAGCCTCGCCTCGCGCGAGGTAGCGCGCGGCGAGAGCGTGATGGAGCGCGAGTCGCTCGACTACCTGCAGGTGCTCGGCGGCGGCGTCTCGGACGCGCAGCGATGGGGGCGTTGTCTGCTCGCGACCCGCACGGAAGAGGCGGTCGAGGGCAGCGAAGCGGACCGGCGCATGCGGCGCACCGTCTGGAACTACGGCGATCCGATCGACGCGAGCTACAACGTCGCGCGGCTCGAGGAGTGGGGCGAATGGAATCCCGCGACGGGCCAGGACGTGCCGGGCGACGAGCGCATCACCGAGCTCGGCTACGCGGCTGCGTCCGAGGCGTTCCCCGCGATCGTCTCGCGCGTGAACTCTCAGGTCGTGAAGGACGCGGCCGGAAACGTCTACTCGAAGCGGCAGTACTGCCACTCCGGCGCGAGCGGCTGCAGCTCGGCGGGAAACGGCAAGCCGGAAGTCGTCGTCGCGTTCCTGACGGATTACTTCGCGAGCCCGCCGATCATCGACGCTCCGCGAACCGTGACGACGATCTCCTACGACGCCTGGGGAAACCCGGCGCAGCTCACCGGGGCGGCGACGCCCGACGATCCCGACGGCCTGCGCACGGAGATCGACTACGACCCGACCTACCGGACCTTCCCGACGGAGATCCGCCGCGGCGCAGACGTAGCCGCGCCGCTCCGACCGCTCGCCACCCGGATCGACTACGCCGGCTGTCCGAGCGGGCTCGCGCCGCCGCCCGGACTCGGGCTGCCGTGCAGCGTCCGCTCTCCGACGGGCGGCGTCGAGCTTCTCGGGTACGACGATCTCGGGCGCGTGGCGCGACTCGAGCGGCCGGCGACCGGGTACGTCCAGACGCGGAGCTACGCGCTGCCCGGGGCGAGCTCGCCGGGTGAGAACGTTCTCGAAACGCGGGTCCATCGCGCCGGGGCGGCCGACCTGGTCGAGCGCGAGGTTCTCGACGGGCTCGCGCGCGTCCGTCGCCACGAGTCCCCCGGCGCGCTCGGTGAGACCGTCTTCGTCGAGCGCAGCTTCGACGACCGCGGCCGCTTGCGGACGGAGTCTCTCCCACGCGTCGGCGGGCCCGCGCTGGTTCGCGCGTACTCCTACGACGCGCTCGATCGAGTCGCGCTCGTGCTCGACCCCGACGCCAGCACCCATCACATCACGAGCTACGCGCCCTGGACGGTGATCGACGAGACGCACTTCGGCGCGCCGAGCCCGGCGAACCGCGTCGAGCGCACGGAGCGCGCCTCCGATGGGCTGGGTCGGATCGTGCGGGTCGCGAACCATCCCGACGCAGCGGGCCTGTCCAGTCCGCACGCGGTGACGGCCAGGTACGACGCCGCCGATCGGCTGTACCAGCTTCTCGATCCGATCGCGAGCGACCCGTCGCTCTGCGCGTCGCTCGAGATGGGGCCGCGCTGCGCGACACAGGATCACGTCACCGAGATCTTCTGGGACTCGTTCGGGCGCCGCGTGCGGATCGACGATCCGGATTCGGGCGTCTGGCGCTTCGAGTACGACGACGAGGGGCGCCTACTCTCGCGCACCCAGAACGACGGGTCGAGCAACTCCCGCGCCGAGCTGCGCAGCTACGATCCGCTCGGGCGGCTGGCCTCGACGCGCTTCGTTCCGAGCGGAGCCGGTGTCTCGGACGCGAGCTTCGTCTACGGCAACGACGACTCGAGCCCGGACTTCGCGAGGCTGGTCGGCGTGATCGGGGCGAGCCCCGAGGGAACCACCCACCTCTACGGATACGACGCCGCCGGTCGCCGGAGCCGCGTCCTGCAGCGCACGGCCGGATTGGAGTTCGACTCGGCCTTCGAGTACGACGAGCTCGACCGCGTGCGCCGGCGGACCTACCCCGACGGCGAGGCTATCGATTACGTGTACGACGGGCTTCGGCTGCGCGAGATCCGGGCCGACGCCGCGAATCCGGTCTTCACGGGCGCGGTCCTGCGCAACGCCGACTACGACGCGCTCGGCCGAGCGAGCTCGCTCGAGATCGGCGCGGGTCCCGGCGGCGCAGCTCTGGTGACCGAGACCTACGCGTACGATCCCGCGACCGCGCGGCTCTCGGGAATCGGGGCGAGCGTCGGCAGTCCCGTCTCGGACGACCCCGACGGGGACCGGGTCCCCGTGTCCGGCGACATCTGTCCGAACGCGTGGGACCCGGCACAGCTCGATCGGGGCGGCCTGGGCGAGGGCAGCGGTCCGGACGGGATCGGCGACGGCTGCCAGTGCGGCGACGTCGACGGGACCGGGCAGGTGACGCTCTCGGACGCCTTCGCGATCCTGATGTTCGGCTTCGGCGACGAGACGCTCTCGCGCCCCGATCTCTGCGACGTCGACGAGAGCGGTAGCTGCGATCCGTACGACTTCGTCGCAGTGTTGCTGGCCGCATGGAACGGATCGGGGGATCTGCAGGGCTGCCGCGCGACGAAGCCGCTGAATCTTCCTTCGAGCTCTCCGATCGACCTCGAGCTGGCATTCGACGGCCTTGGCCGCCTCGTCGCCCAGACAGGCTGGCTCGGGGCCGAGTCAGTGAGTCGGAGCTACGCTTACGATGGCCTCTCGAGACTGTCGAGCGCGACCGGTCCGTGGGAGAAGGCGAGGGGTCGCCAGGAACCCGTCACCTGGACCTGGCGCTACGACGCGCTCGGAAACCCGCGCGCGCAGGCCAGCAGCCTGCCCGAGAGCTGGGGCGGGGACCACCGCACGTGGGTCTACCAGCACGCGAGCAAGCCGCGCTTTCTCTCGGAGTTCGTCGCGGCGGGAGAGCTCTGGGAGGCGATTTTCGCCACGGAAGGCGGCGAGCCCGCGCGGATCGATCTCGGGGCCGGCTACGGGACCGAGACCTTCGCCTGGAATGCGCGCGGCAAGCTGCATCGCTACGGGGGCTCGAGCTACGAGTACGACGCGTTCGGGGATCTTGCGCGAACCGCGATCGGATCGGGTGCGCGCGCGACGTCGATCATCCACGTCGCCGGCGACTTCGAGTACGACGTCGCTGCGCGCCGCGCGAGCAAGTACTTCTCCGTCGGCGGAGTGCGCATCGCGAGCCTGGCCACGTCCTGGGTCGCGCCCGCCGCCTCGGCTCCCATCGCCAGCCTGCTCGCGTCGGGAATCGCTGCGCTCCCGCCCGCGGCCGCCTCAGCGACTCCGAGCTCGGGCCCGGGAAGCCACGGCCGCCACGCCGAGCCGATTCTCGCGCACCTCACCGACCACCTCGGCTCGGTGATCGGCTCGGTGAATCGTGACGGGGTCGTCGTCGAGACGCGCGACTACGCGCCGTTTGGCGAGTCGATCGCGCAGCTCGGCTCGTTCGCGGTCGGGCAGCGCTTCACGGGGCAGCCGCAGGACGACGCGGCCGAAAGCCTGTACAACTACGGCGCGCGCTTCTACGAGCCTCGCTGGGGGCGATTCATCTCGCCGGACGAAGTGGTGCAGAGCTTCGACTCACAAGGCCTGAATCCGTACTCGTACGTGTTGAACCGCCCGACGAGTCTGGTCGACCCCAGCGGGCGATTCGCCGGCGTCTCCGCTCCGTACGGAAACACGATCGCGCTGCTCGGCGGCTGCAACCCGACCTACACGACCGTGCGCGACCCGTCGTCTGCGCAGCGCGACACGGAGGTGAGATCGGACGTCTGGAACACACCGCTCGCAGACATGGTCGCCGAGATGCGGCTCGCCGACGCGGCCTTCCCGCCGGTCCCGATGGTCCTGAACCTGACGCGGATCCTGCTCGTCGATTTCCACGCCTTCACGCTCGGCACGTTCTCACAGCTCGTCATCAATCCGTTCATGAGTCTCGGCAAGCTGATCGACCGCACGCTGAACGGGGACCTGAGAGGAATGGGCGACGCATCTCAATGGCTGATCGAAGGTACGCTGGTGCCGCGCTACGCATTGCAGAATGGACCGTATTGGGGCCGAGACCAGACCAGCAACGACAAGCTCGACAGCGTGCTGGACGAAGCGGGATTCGAGCACGACAGGCTCTGCGCGAAGGGCTGCACCAACCGAGCGCCCCGCACCTGGATCCGGATCGCGTGGAGCGACCCCTGGCGACTCGGACCCTACGGCCAGGCGTATCGGCTCGCTGGCACGGCTGCATTCAGCGCGCGGATCGCGTGGCGCTCCATGACGGGCGAGCCGTGACCGAACGACGTCGCCTCGTCTTGGTGGTGGCGCTCCTTCTGGCCGCTGGCGCATGTTTGCCGTTTCCGCGCTGGACCTATACCGCCCGAACCCAAGTGAGATCCGAGACCGAAGAGGGCGGCTTTTCTGCGGCGGAGATCTCGCGCGCCGAGCGCTTGGCTGCGAAGGTGGCGCGAAGTGTCGGGATGAAATCGGAGCTCCAGGACGCCTCGTATCTCGAAGTCGAAGAGACGATCAGCGACGCGGAGTCTCCGCCGAGGGACTTCCTGAGTACGCACAAGCTGAAGCGGTCTTTCGCAATGGCGATCGAGCTCCGGCTGGAAGTCAGCGAGGACCGGCGCGTGCTCTGGTTCTCCGTCTCCGACTACGAACACGGCTCGCCTACGCCTGAGGTCGCTCGAATCACGGCGCGGCTCCGGGAGCGGGTCGAGGCCGAGTTCCCA
>VGRW01000084.1 GCA_016875225.1 Deltaproteobacteria bacterium | reverse complement strand
CTCAACATCGTCGCCGGAGAGACGGTAGGCTTCTTCACCACTTATGCCTCCAGCTGGGCCGGCAGTCTGAAGCGCGCAGACCTGTCTCCGACCCCGTTCACTGACCAGTATGCGGTCCTGGAGCCAGGGTACCCGCTGGTCAGACCGTTTCCGGTGCGCGTCTTGTCTCCGAACCAAGTCATCTTCGGAAGCGATGCAACGAGGGGCATCGCTTACACGGTCGTCGAGGGCGCCTGGTTCGGTGGCTCTACGACCTTCTTCGAAGTCAGTGCAACTCTGAACATCCAAGAGCTGGTATTCGTGCCCGAGCCATCCGCGGCGACGCTCGTCGGCGCGGCGATCGCTCTGCTCGTTCTCGTCATGCGCGGCCGGAGCCGGTCCGGTCAGAAGCGCACGAACGTCGCGATGAAGGGGCCGCGGAGCTGAATGTCGATCGTGTTGTCGCCGACCTCTCGCTTCACGTCGAGGAACTTGTAGCCGAGGGCGAGCGTCATGCTGTCGGAGCAGCGCCAGGAGAGCGAGGTGATCTGCATCCAGGCGAACTTCGAGGACTGGCCGATGTCGAAGCCGCCGACGTCGCCCTGGACGCCGAGCGCGACGTTCTCGGACAGGTCGAACGCGAGTCGCGCGCCGACGACGCCGTCGACCCAGCTCTCCCAGTTGCCGATGTCCGTGCGTTGCGCGCCGACCTGGACCTCGACCTCGGGCTTCATCGACAGGTAGCGCGCGCCCGCGTAGAGCTCGCCGCGGGTGCGCAGCTCGTCGCCGCGGACCAGCGAGTAGGGCGCGTCGAGATCGAAGATCTGGTAGCCGGCGTTCAGCTCGAGGATGTACTGCACGAGCTTCACCTTCGCGCTGGCCTCGACTTCCAGGTTGCCCTGCGGCCCGAGCCGGATCGTCTGCCGGTGCGTGTCGCTCTCCAGATCGAAGTACTCGCCGTCGAAGACCAGCGAGAGCTTGTCGAAGTTCGCGCGCGCGCGGAGCATCGCCGCGACGTTCAGGTTGTCGAGCAGGTCCGAGAAGGGGATGCGCGAGGTCGCCGAGCCTTCGTCGGTGTCGATCTCGCTCACCAGCGAGTTGCCCCAGACGTAGAGCCCGACCTCGTAGCTCGGCTTGTCGGAATCCGCCGCGCGCGAGTCACGCGGCGCGGCAGTCAGTGCGGCGGCCAGCGCCAATCCGAGCGCGATCGATCGTCTCGTGTCGCCCATCCAAACGCCTCCTTCTCGGACCCTCCGATCTGTTAGCACGCTCCCCGCCGCGGCCGCGAATTCCTGGCTTCGGCCGAGCGGCGGCGTGGTAGGCTCGATCCCGTGATCGCCGGCCTGCTGGCCCTGCTCCTCGCGCTCGCGGGCGCCGCACGCGCCGACCAGGCCGTACTGGCCGTGCGGCTCGATCTGGACCGCAATCCCGGCACGGGCTGCCCGAGCGCGACCGCCGAGGGCACCGTGCCCGGCGTCGAGCTGCTGCTGCGGACGGTCGTCGATCTGGACACGAGGCAGGTCGTGTCGGTCACTCACTCTCGCTGCGCGGACCCGCAGACGGGCGAGTTCGGCGTCGAGACACCGGTGGGCGAGGGACCTGCGCCCCCGTGGAACGTGGTGGACGGCGATGGGACCGCCGGCTCGACGCTGATCGAGACCCATCTTCCGCTCACCGCGGTTCCCGGGGTGACCACGGCCCACGCCTACGTCGATCTCGTCGCCCCCTCCGGCGGCGACGCGCTTCTCAGCTCGACCGGATCCGGCGCAGGCTCGCCGATCGAGATCGCGATCGGCTCGATCGCGGTTCCCGCGATTCCGAACCAGGCGCGATCGCTGCTCGCGCTCGTCCTGGCAGCCGCGGCCGCGCTGGCGCTCCGGCTCCGCTCGCGCGCCGGGATGGCGCTCGTGCTCGCGAGCCTCGGCGACGGTTCGCTTCGCGATTGGTCCCCGTACGAGAGGGTCGCGATCGACCTTCAGGGCGACGCGCCGCAAGAAGCCGACATCGCGGCCGCGTTCGCGGGCGTCGATCCCGACGCGGGGCTGCTCGTGATTCGCGTCGACGCGTTCCTCGGCCCGGCGATCTGCCTCGACTGGCCGACGCTCGACCCAGGCAGCGGCTACTCGTGCGCCCAGGAGCCGCCGCCCGACGCGGGGCCGTTCGGGCTCCGCGTCGCGCTCACCTTCGACGACGGTCCGAACCTGGCCACCACGCCTTCCATCGTCGAGACGCTGCGGAGCGAGGGCGTGCCGGCCACGTTCTTCATGGTCGGCTACAAGCTCGAGACACCCGAGACGCGCGCGCTCGCGCTCGAGATCCACGCCGACCCGCTCTTCGAGGTCGCCAATCACTCTTACTCGCACGCGCGCTTCACCACGCTCACGGTCGAGCAGATGCAAAGCGAGATCGCGGTCACCAACCAGAACCTCCGTATCGCGCTCGGCGACGCGTGTCACCACCCGCGCTTCTTCCGCATTCCGTACTCGGCGTCGAGCTGCGCGAGCGCGGGCGTGGTGCGCGAGTACGGGCTCTCGATGGTCGGCTTCCACGTCGACACGCTCGACTGGTGCTACGCGATCGGGAGCGGCACGTGCAGCCCGGCATACGTGAGCTGGCTCCCGCCCCAGTACCAGAGCGACATGGTGGGCTGGACGCTGACCCGGCTCGCGCTCTACGGCGGCGGCGTCGCGATCCTGCACGACTCGCAGGCCAACACCGCCGCGCAGCTCCCCGCGCTGATCGCCGCGCTTCGCGGCGCGGGCGTCACGTTCGTGCCGCTCGGCGACGCGTCGGTCTTCCCGCTGATCAACGCCGCGGTGAATCCGCCCGAGCCGCCGGCCTGCTGCGAGTTCTGACGCCGGGCCGCGGTTTGGTTCAGAATGCGGCCATGAGCCGTGAGCCCAAGCCCGCCACCTCGCACACCCGCAGCGCAAACGCACGCGTCCGCTTCGAGCTCGACCCCGCCGACTTCGAGCGCGCCTCGCGCGGCCGGATCGCGCAGCACGCGACCGGCCGGATCGAGGGCCCCTTCGGCCCGGCGTGGGACCTGGGTCGCTACGCGTTCCTCGACGGCGAGCCGCCCGACACCGTGAACCCGAGCCTGTGGCGGCAGGCGAAGCTGAACGCGATCCACGGCCTGTTCGAGGTCGCGCCGGGGCTCTGGCAGGCGCGCGGCTACGACATCTCGAACATCTCCTTCGTCGCCGGCGAGCGCGGCTGGATCGTGATCGATCCGCTGACCAGCGCGTCGTGCGCGCGCGCGTGCCTGGAGCTCGCCAACCAGACGCTCGGCGCGCGGCCGGTCACGGCGGTGATCTACACGCACTCGCACGCCGACCACTTCGGCGGCGTGCTCGGCGTGACGACGCAGGCCGAGGTCGACGCGGGACGCTGCCGCGTGATCGCGCCCGAAGGGTTCCTGTTCCAGGCCGTGTCCGAGAACCTGCTCGCGGGCCCGGCGATGGCGCGGCGCGCCCTGTACCAGTTCGGCCCGCTGCTTCCGCCCGGACCGCGCGGCCAGGTCGACGCGGGGCTGGGCAAGAACATCCCGATCGAGCCGCCGGGCCTGATCGCGCCGAGCGAGGAGATCACGCACACCGGCGAGGAGCTCGTCGTCGACGGCGTGCGCATCGTCTTCCAGCTCACGCCCGAGACGGAAGCGCCGGCCGAGATGAACTTCTTCTTCCCCGACCACGGCTGGCTCTGCATGGCCGAGAACTGCACCCACACCATGCACAACCTGGTGCCGATCCGCGGCGCGCAGGTGCGAAACGCGCTGAATTGGTCCAAGTACATCGGCGAGGCGATCGAGCTCTTCGGCCCGCGCACCGAGCTCTTCTTCGCCTCGCACCACTGGCCGCGCTGGGGCGCGGACGACGTGCGCGCCTATCTGGCGCTGCAGCGCGACCTGTACCGCTTCATGCACGACCAGACGCTGCGCCTGGCGAATCACGGACTGACCGCGCCAGAGATCGCCGAGTCACTCGAGCTCGCGCCCGAGTTTCTCGCCCACGGACACACGCGCGGCTACTACGGCGACCTGGTGCACAACTCCAAGGCCGTCTACCAGCGCTACCTGAGCTGGTACGACGGAAACCCCGCGCGGCTGCACGCGCACCCGCCCGTCGAGGCCGCGAAGCGCTACGTCGCGTTCATGGGCGGCGCGGAGGCGCTGCTCGAAAAGGCGCGCGCGTCGTTCGAGCAGGGCGACTACCGCTGGGTGGTCGAGGTCGCCAATCATCTGGTCTTTGCCGAGCCGGGCCACCGAGCCGCGCGCGAGCTGCAGGCCGACGCGCTGGAGCAGCTCGGCTACCAGGCCGAGTCGGCCACGTTCCGCAACGCCTACTTGATGGGAGCCCAGGAGCTGCGCAACGGCCCGCCGCCGGCACGGCCGATCATGCGCTCGGGCCTGGTCGCCGCGCTCACGATCGAGCAGGCCTTCGACGCGATCGCGATCCGGCTGCGCGCAGAGGCCGTCGGCGGTGCATCGCTCGCGATCAACTTCACGTTCACGGATCTCGACGAGCGCTGGTCGCTCGCCCTCTCGAATCGCACGCTGAATTCCGTGAAGGGCCGACACGAGCCGGCCGCCGCCGCGAGCGTCGCGCTCACGCGAACGCGCTTCCTCGCGATCCTCGCCGGCGAGACGAGCTTCGAGGACGCGATCCGCGCCGGCGACGTGAAGCTCGACGGCGACGCCGCCGCGCTCGGCGCCGTCTTCGCCAATCTCGACACGTTCCAATCGGGCTTCCCCATCGTCGAGCCCTAGCACCCACGAGGCGATCCCATGCGTTTTCACTTCAGCGAGGAACAAGAGGAGCTGCGCCGGGTAGTGCGGCGTTTTCTCGAGACCACGTCGCCGATCGCAGAAGTGCGGCGGCTGATGGAGACGCCCGAAGGTCACGAGCCCGCGGTCTGGAAGCAGCTCTCGCAGGAGCTCGCGCTTGCCGGGGTGCAGATCCCCGAGGCGTACGGCGGGCAGGGCTTCGGCTTCGTCGAGATCGGCGTGGTGCTCGAAGAGATGGGCCGCGCGCTCTACTGCGGGCCGTACTTCGCGTCGGTGGTGCTGGCCGCGAACGCGATCCTGAACGGAGCGAGCGACGCGCAGAAGCAGGCGCTCCTGCCCGGGATCGCCTCCGGCGAGACGATCGCGACGCTGGCGATCGCGGAGCCGGGCGGCGGCTGGGACCCGGACGGAATCGCGCTCGAGGCGCGGCGAAGCGGCGACGCCTGGACGCTGCACGGCGAGAAGTCGCTCGTGCTCGACGGCGCGGGCGCGGAGCTCCTGATCGTGGCGGCGCGTGCGCCGGGATCGCGCGGCTCCGACGGCCTCTCGCTGTTCAGCCTGCGCGCGAGCTCGGACGGCGTCTCGCGCAGGCCGCTCGCCGTGATCGACCCGACGCGCAAGCTCGCGCGGATCGGCTTCGCGGGGGCGCGCGCGGAGCTGCTCGGCGACGCGGGCGCGGCGGGGCCGGGGCTCGCGAAGACGCTCGCGCAGGCCTGCGTCGCGCTCGCCAGCGAAATGAGCGGCGGCGCGCAGCGGCTGCTCGAGATGAGCGTCGAGTACGCGAAGACGCGCGTGCAGTTCGGCCGGGCGATCGGCTCGTTCCAGGCGATCAAGCACAAGTGCGCCGACATGCTGCTCGCGCTCGAGCTCGCGCGCTCCTCCGCGTACTACGCGGCCGAGGCGGCCAGCGAAGCCGACGCGGAGCTCGCGATGGCCGCGTCGCTCGCGAAGGCGCAAGGCTCCGACGCGTACCTCTCGATCGCGGCCGAGGCGATCCAGATCCACGGCGGGCTCGGCTTCACCTGGGAGCAGGACGTGCACCTGTACTTCAAGCGCGCGAAGTCGAGCGAGGTGTTCCTCGGCGATCCCGCCTCGCACCGCGAGCTTCTCGCGCGGCACTGGGGGCTGTGATGGACGCGGAGTCGGTCCGACGCGAGGTCCGCGCCTGGCTCGAGGCCAACTGGGACCCGAACCTCTCGCTGCTGGAGTGGCGCGGCAGGCTTGCCGATTCCGGCTGGGGCTGCCCGACCTGGCCCACGCAGTGGTACGGCCGCGGGCTCCCGGTGGCGCTGGCCGACGTGGTGGCCGAGGAGTTCGAGCGCGCAGGCGCCGTGGGTACACCGACCGGTGGCGGAATGACGCTGGCCGCGCCGACGATCCTGGAGCACGGCTCGGACGACCTGAAGCAGCGATTGCTGCGGCCGATCGTCACCGGCGAGGACAGCTGGTGCCAGCTCTTCAGCGAGCCGGGCAGCGGCTCGGACCTGGCCGGGCTCACCACGCGCGCCGAGCTCGACGGCTACGAGTACGTGATCAACGGCCAGAAGCTCTGGAGCACCAGCGCCCATCACGCGCGCTGGGGAATGCTTCTCGCGCGCACGAACTGGGACGTGCCCAAGCACCGCGGCATCAGCTATTTCGCGATCGAGATGCAGCAGCCCGGCGTGGTGGTGCGGCCGCTGCGCCAGATGAACGGCTACGCCTCGTTCAACGAGGTCTTCCTCAACGACGCGCGCGTCTCGGTCGCCAACGCGATCGGCGAGGTCGGAAACGGCTGGACCGTCGCGCTGGCCACGCTCGCGCACGAGCGCCGCTCGTTCGACGCGATCCAGGCGCGCCGCCGCCAGCCGAAGGGCAGCGGCCGCGCGATCGACGAGTACCGCGCAGAGGTCGCCGAGCTGATGGAGCCGTACAAGTGGTATCCGCAGCGCGCCGGCCGAGTCGATTTGGTCGTCGAGCGCGCGCGAGCGACCGGCCGAAACACCGATCCGGTCGTGCGGCAGGCGATCGCCTCGCTGCTCTCGCTGGTGCGCTCCGCCGACTGGACCGGCCGCCGCGCCAAGGCCGCGCGCGTGCTCGGGCGGCCGCCCGGCCCCGAGGGGTCGCTCGGCAAGCTCTACGCGAGCCAGATCGCGCGGGCTGCCGCGCACGTGCACACGCTGCTCAGCGGCGGCGACGCGATGCTCGCGGGAGGCGATGGCCCCGAGGACGGGCTGATCGCCGAGATCCTGCTCTCGGTGCCCGCGGTCTCGATCGCGGGCGGAACCGACGAGATCCAGCGCAACATCGTCTCGGAGCGCGTGCTCGGCCTGCCCAAGGACCCGAACCCCGAGGCCGGCGGCCCGTTCCGCGACGTTCCGAAAAATCTAGCGACGCGCGGCTAGCCGGCTGTCGCCGCGCGATGCGAGGCGCAGTCTGCGCGTCCACCACACCGTGCCCAGGATCAGCAGCGCGAGAGCGAGCGCGCTGCCGAGCAGCCTCGGCGCAAGCTCCGTCCCCTTGGCCGCGCTGCCGGCGAGCGCAGCGATGGCGGTCGTCGGCAGCACGCCGACGAAGGTTCCGGCGAGGAACGTGGCCAGCCGCACCCGACTCACGGCAAAGAGCAGATTGGTCGCGAAGGCATTTCCGACCGGCGTGAGCCGAAGCACGACGTTCGCCTCGAATCCGTGGCGCGAGATGAAGTCGAGGAGCGCTTCCGCCCGGGGAAAGCGGCGCGCGACGAGCGACGCGACCCAGGCGTGGCCGAGACGGCGGCCGAGCGCGAACGTCGCCCAGCAGCCGACCAGCGTGCCGACCTGCGCGAGCGCGGCTCCCTCGATCCAGCCGAAGACGGCTCCACCCAGTGCCGCGACGGCGAGGCGCGGAACGCCCACCGCCACCGCGAGTCCTCCGCCCGCGACGTACACGGCTTGGCCGGCCAGGCCCGCGTCGCGCGCCAGCGCACGAAGGTCGGCGAGCCGCGCGGGCATCCGCCCGGTCTCGAGCTCGCGAACCCACTCTCGAAGCGGCGTCAGGTAGACGACCGCGAGGCAGGCCGCGATGATCACCGCGAGCGCGATCGCCGAGCTCGGCGAGCCGGGCTCGACCGGAGGCATGTCGGGGTCCGGCGCGCCGGCGCGCCTCACGACTCGCCCGGCTCGACCCTCTGCGCGGGGATCACTCGCTTGCGGTACCAGCGCATCGCAAAGCAGTCGGCGATTCCGCGCCAGAGTCGATCGCGGATCCCGTACTTCGACCGACCCGTCGTCCGCGGCCGATGATTCACTTCGATCTCGGTGACCCGAAATCCCTGCAGGCGCAGCATCGTCGGCAGGAAGCGGTGCATGCCGTTCCAGACGAAGAGCTCGCGCAGCGCCTCGCGCCGGATCGCGCGGTACGCGCAGCCGGCGTCCGAGATCCGATCCTCGCCGGTCACCGCGTTCCGGAACGCGTTCGCAAGCCTCGAAGCGACCCGATTCACCCAGTCGTCCTGGCGACGGAGCCGCTTCGTCGCGACGCAATCGTGGCCGCGCAGCGCCTCGATCAGGCGCGGGATGTCGGCCGGATCGCTCTGCAGATCGCTGTCCATCACGACCAGCACGGACCCGCGCGCGCGCTCGAAGCCGGTGGCCATCGCGGCGCTCTGGCCGCGGTTGGTCGCATGACGGACGATCCGGACCTCGGGGTGCCTCGACCGCGCGCGCAGCAGCGCGGCGACCGTGCCGTCGGTCGAGCCGTCGTCGACGTACAGGATCTCGTAGTCGAGACCGAGCGGCTTCACCGAAGCCACGATCTCGTCGGCGAGCGCTTCCACGCAGCCCTCTTCGTTGAAGCACGGCAGCACGACCGAGAGATCGACGGTCGCGGCGGCGGTCATTCCGGCGCGGCTTCGCGAGGCGATGGATTCGAGAGCCGGAACAGGTCGATCATCCACGGGTGCTCCGAGACCACCGCGGCGAGGACGCGCGGCGCGCGCTCGCGAGCCCGATCCGGGGAGGCGTCTCCGGTCACGTCGACCGTCCTCTGGCCTCGCCGAGCCACTCGCGCAGGATCGCGTTCACCTCGTCCGGCGCGTCCTGCTGCACCCAGTGCGAGGCGTTCGCAAGCCGCCGCAGCGTGAAGTCGCTGACGAAGTCCTGCGTGCCCTCGGTCAGCTCTACACCGAGCGCGGTATCCTGCTCGCCCCAGACCATCAGCGTCGGAGTGTCGATCTTCGGGTAGCCCAGGCTGCGCTGGCGGCGCCCGCCGCCGCCGCGCACGGCCGCGCGGTAGTAGTTGACCATCGCGGTGAGCGCGCCGGGCTCCAGCGCCGCGCGGCGGTAGACGTCGAGCACCCCCTCGGAGAAGCGGCTCTTGTCGACCGCCATGCCGCGGAACGCCTCGCCGATCATCCGAGCGCCGCGCATTCCCAGCAGCTTCTCGGGCAACCACGGGATCTGGAAGAACAGCACGTACCAGGAGCGCAAACGCTGGCGCCAGCCGCTGCGCAGCACGCGCTCGAACACGGCCGGGTGGGGCAGATTCATCACGATCAGGCGCGAGAGCGGGCGGATGCGGCGCAGCGCGAAGTGCCAGGCGATCACGCCGCCCCAGTCGTGCGCGAGGAGCACGGTCTCCTTCGCGCCCGAGGCGTCGATCAGCCCGGCGACGTCGTCCATCAGCTTCTCGAGCGCGTACTCGTGCAGGCCCTGCGGGCGGTCGCTGCCGCCGTAGCCGCGCAGGTCGGGAGCCCAGGCGCGGTAGCCCAGCTGCGCCAGCAGCGGAAGCTGGTGCCGCCACGAGAACCCGAGCTCCGGGAAACCGTGCAGGCAGAGCGCCAGCCGGTCGCCGGTTCCCGCCTCCAGAACCCGGAAGCGCAATCCGTTCGCCTGCACCGTCCGCTCGCCGATCGCCGGGTCCAGCATGGCGACAGCGTAGCCGATCCGGTCCAGAAGATAGGGGAGGGCCCGCGATCCCGGACGCGCTTCACACGCTCCTGCCCACGTTCGTCGCGATCTGCCTGGGCGCGCTGGTCGGGCTCGAGCGGCAGGTCGCGCAGAGCGAGAGCGGCGACAAGAAGGATTTTCCCGGCGTACGCACGTTTGCGTTCACCGCGCTGCTCGGCGCGCTCTCGGTGCTGGTCGCGAACGCCGTGCACCCGTTCATGGCGGTGGCGCTGTTCGCGGCGGCCGCGGTGTTCCTGGTGCTGCGCTACCAGTTCGACGCGCAGAAGAACCTGGACCCGGGCTACACCACCGAGGTCGCGAGCCTTTGCACGTTCGCGGTCGGCGCGCTCGCGCAGGCGGGCGAGGGCCTGGTCGCGACCGTGGTCGCGATCGTGATGGTGGTGCTGCTGCGCTCCAAGCGCGCGCTGCACCGCGCCTCGCACCTGCTCTCGCCCACCGACATGGAGGCGCTGATCCGCTTCCTGGTCATCACGGGAATCGTCTTCCCTCTGCTTCCCGACACCGCGATCGACCCGTGGTACCGAGTGCTGAGGCCGCACGACGTCTGGCGCATGGTCGTGCTGATCTCGGGTCTCTCGTTCGCCGGCTACGTGCTGATGCGCGTGCGCGCGGGCGCCGCGAGCCACGTGGTCTCGGGCCTGCTCGGCGGGCTGGTGTCGAGCACCGCCGCGGCGCTCGCCTGGTCCCGCGCCGGACGCGGCGCCGCGCAGTCACGCCCCTACGAGGCGATGATCGCGCTCGCGGCGTCGACGGCGTTCCTGCGCATGTGGGCGATGCTCTCCATCGTCGCTCCGATGCTTGCGGGTCGCGTGGCTGCGCCGCTCGGCGCGATGTTCGCGGCCGGGCTGCTGCTGGCGTTCGCGCGCCACTCGCCCGACCGCGATACCGAGGAGCGAACGCCGCTCGCGAACCCGCTCTCGCTCCGCGTCGCGTTCACGTTCGCCGCGGTCTACGCCGCGGTGACGCTCCTGCTCGCGGCCACGCGCGACGCGTTCGGCGCTGCGGGCGTGTTCGCGGTATCGGGCGCGGCCGCGCTCGTCGGCGCCGACGCGCCAGGCCTATCGCTCGCGCGGCTCGCGGCCGATGGTCAGCTCCCGCTAGACACCGCGGCGCTCGCGGTGGTGGCGGTCGCGATCGGCACCACGCTGGGAAAGGTGGGAATCCTGCTCGCGGTCGGCCGCGATCGATTCGCGCTTCGCACCGCCGCGACGCTCCTCGCGGTGGCCGCGGTCGGGGTCGCCGCGCTGGTCTTGCGGCTTCAGTTCGGCCAGTAGATGTATTCGTCGCCCTCGGCCTCGTCGACGGCGAGCGTCTTGTCGACGGAGACCGGCATCTCGACCAGCGACGGCCAGGACGGCGGTGACTGCTCTGCGTTGTGCTCGGCAAGCGCGCGGCGCAGCTCGGCCACGCGCTCGGGCTCGCGCGCGGCGAGATTCGTCCGCTCGGTCGGGTCCTCGCGCAGGTTGAAGAGCCACGCCGTTCCGGGCGGTCGCTCGTTCACCTGAAGCTTCCAGTCGCCGACGCGCGCCACCTGGCTGTGGCCGGAGCGCCAGAACAGCCTCTCGTGCGGCAAGCCTTCGCGCTCGCCGCGCGCGAACGGCGCCAGATCGACGCCGTCGATCTTCCGGTCCGCGGGAACGGCGACGCCCGCCGCCGCGGCCGCGGTCGCGAAGATGTCGAAGCCCATCACGGGCGCGTCGTAGCTCGCGCCCGCGGGAAGCTTCGCCGGCCACTTCGCGAGAAAAGGCACGTGAATCCCGCCCTCGAAGAAGCTGATCTTCCAGCCGCGGTAGGGCCGGTTCACCTCGGGCAGCCCGATGTAGTTAGGGCCGCCGTTGTCGGAGGTGAAGAAGACGAGCGTGTTCTCCTCGAGGCCGTTCTCGCGCAGCGCCGCGAGCACGCGTCCGACGCCGCGGTCGAGCGCGCGGATCATCGCGGCGTACACGCGCTCGCGGTGGTCGGCGATGTGCGAGACCGCGTCGTAGTCCTCGCGCGTGGCCTGCAGCGGCGTGTGCGGCGCCCAGTGCGCCAGGTACAGGAAGAACGGCCGCTCGCGATTCGCCTCGATCACGCGCACGGCCTGATCGGTGTAGTAGTCGGTCAGGTACTTCTCGGGCTCGAACGCGTCGCCCCCGTTGTACGTGGCCGCGAAGCGCAGCGCGCGCCAGAGGAAGCGGTCGATCGGGTCGAAGTCCTGCTTCGAATTCACCACGCCCGGGTCGTCTTCGCCCCGGTACGGCCCGCTGCGCATCAGCAGGCTCTCGTCGAAGCCCTGCTCTTCGGCGGCCATTCCGTTCTCGCCGCCGACGTGCCACTTGCCGATGTGCACGGTGTGGTAGTCCGCCTGCTTCAAGAGCTCGGCGATCGTGATCTCGGACGCCGGCATGCCCAGGCTGTCGAACGGGAGCTGCTCGCCCTCGTTCACCACGACGGGCCGGATCCGCCCGGGCATCCGGTTCGCGATTCGCGGCACGATCGACGACATGCCCGGGGGCGTGGGCGTGAACTCGAAGCCGAAGCGCGTGCCGTAGCGCCCCGAGAGAATCGCGGCGCGCGACGGCGCGCAGGTGGCGTTGGCCGCGTAGCCGCCCGTGAAGTTCACGCCCTCCTTCGCGAGCGAGTCGATGTTCGGCGTCGGCACGCTGCCGCCGGCGACCCCGCCACCGTTCAGTGTCAGATCGTTCCAGCCCAGGTCGTCGGCGAGGATCACGACTATGTTCGGCGGCCGCAGCGAAGGCGCGCGCCCGGCGGGGTCGGCGCCGCTCGTCCACTCGATCGGGCGATGCGGGCCGACCGCGAACTGGCTCTGCGCGCGGCGCGCGATCAGCGCGAGCAGGATCTGGTCCTGGAAGATCCAGACCCCGCCGACGAGAAGCGCGATCGCGACGCCGGCGCGCAGGAGCCACTTCATCTAGAGCAGCTCCTGCGCCAGCAGCTCGAGCGCCTCGGGCTGCGTGGTCGCGATCTGCATCGTGTTCACCCAGCCCTTCCGCCCGGCCTCCTTCCAGGCCTGCAGCCGGTCGCGGATCTTGGCCTTGGGCCCGACCAGGTGCACCGCGTCGACGAGCGCGTCGGGAACGGCCGCGGCGGCCTCCATCTTCTTTCCCGACAGGAACAGGTTCTGGATCTCGACGGCCGCGGCCTCGTAGCCGAGGCGCTTGGCCAGATCGTTGTAGAAGTTCTTGTCGCGCGCGCCCATGCCGCCGATGTACAGCGCCATGCCGCCCTTCACCGCCATTCGCGCCTTCTCGGGCTCGTCGGTCACGATCACGCTCACGCCCGGAACGACCGCGAAATTCGAAAGATTCTTGCCTCCGCCCGCCTTCGCGAAGCCCTCTTCGATGTACGGCAGGTAGGTCCGGTCGAACTTCTCCGGGTCCATCATCATCGGAAAGACGCCGTCGGCGACCTCGCCAGCGCAGCGCAGCCCGTTGGGGCTGATCGACGCGGTGTAGATGGGCAGGTTCGGGTTTCCGTGCAGGATGCTCTTCAGCGGCTTGCCAAGCCCCGTCGTGCCCGCGCCGCGCGCGGGGATGTCGTACTCCTCGCCGTGGAACTCGAGCGGTTCCTCGCGCGCGAGGATCTTGCGGATGATCGCGATGTACTCGCGCGTGCGCGTGAGCGGCTTGCCGTACGGAACGCCGTGCCAGCCCTCGATCACCTGCGGGCCGGACGGGCCGAGCCCCAGGATGAAGCGCCCGCCCGAGAGGTGGTCGAGCGTCATCGCCGTCATCGCGGCCATGGCCGGCGTGCGCGCGGGCATCTGCATGATCGCCGTGCCGACCTTGATCCTCGTGGTCTTCGCCAGCACCCAGGTCGCGGTGCTGACCGCGTCGTTTCCGTACGCCTCGGCCGTCCAGGTCGAGTCGAACCCGAGCGCCTCCGCGCGCAGGATCATGTCCATGTTGATCTGAACCTTCGGGCCGAACGAGACCGCACCGATACCGAGCTTCATCGCGAGTTCCTTTCTGGGAGTTTCGTTTCTATCAGCGCTGCAGCATACCGCGAGCGCGCTCGGCGAACTCCTTGGCCGCCTTCTCGTCCTCGATCAGGCTCTTGACCGCGACCGGCACCTCGATTCCGCGCTGGCACGCGGGCCGCGCCTTCATCGCGTCGAGCCAGCGGCGCAGGTTTTCCAGCCCGTCGATCGAGACGCCCGACCACTTGTACGTGCGCACCCAGCACCAGTTCGCGATGTCGGCGATCGAGAAGTCGTCGCCCAGCCATTCGCTCTCGCCGAGCCTGCGGTCGAGCACCTCGAACAGCCGGCGCGACTCGTTCTGGTAGCGGTCGATCGCCGGCTGGATCTTCTCGGGGAAGTAGCGGAAGAACACGTTGGCCTGGCCCATCATCGGGCCGATCCCGCCCATCTGGAACATCAGCCACGAGAGCACGCGCGCGCGCGGCGCGGGAGCGGTCGGCAGCAGCCGCCCGGTCTTCTCGGCCAGGTGAATCATGATCGCGCCGGACTCGAAGACCGCGAGGTCGTCGAGCTCGCGGTCGACGATCGCGGGAATTCGCCCGTTGGGGTTGATCGCCAGGAACCAGGGCTGCTTCTGCTCGTTCTTCGACAGGTCGACTGCGCGGGTCTGGTAGGGAAGACCGAGCTCCTCCAGCGTGACGGAGGCCTTGTGTCCGTTCGGCGTCGCCGCGGTGTAGAGGTCGATCACGAGCGCAGGCCCGCCAGGCAGTTCGCGCGCTCGAGCACGGCGTCGAGCGCGGACTTGTCGGCCACGCGCGCGTACTTCTCGCGCAGCGCCTGTAGCGACTTCGCGTGGTACTTCTGCGGCTTCTGCGTCCATTCCCTGCCGTCGAGCGCGACGCTGAACTCCTCGCGTCCCGCGGCGAGCGCGGCGGCGTTGGCCAGCGTCCAGGGCAGGAACAGCGCGCCGACGCTGCGCCGCAGCAGCGGAAGCAGCGTGGGCTCGAGGGCCGACCACGGCTCGAACTCGCCTTCCGCGCGCGGCCAGAGCATGCGGTGCACCCAGTCGAGCACGTTTCGCGCGCGGCCCTCGACCAGCGCTCCCACGGTCGGATCGGTCCAGGCCTCGTAGAGCTGCGCGAAGAGACCCAGGTCGGCGAAGGCGGGCCGCGCGCCGAACAGGTACGGCCGCGTGGCCAGGTGCGCGTC
>VGRW01000083.1 GCA_016875225.1 Deltaproteobacteria bacterium | reverse complement strand
CGGGCGCCGCGAGCGTCGCGCGCTCGGACAGGCTGGGAAGCTCGATGTACTCCGCGTCCGTGTGGGCACCGCCGCCACGCGCGCCCATCGAATCGAGCGTGGGAAGGCCGACCTCGGCCATGATCGAGCCGTCGGTGACGCCGGCGGAGTGCACGGGCTCGGGCGCCGGGTAGCGCAGCGCGACCGAGACCCGGCGGTGAGCGGCGAGGAGCCTCGCGACCTCGGGCGTCTCGGGCTTCGGCGGCCGGTGCAGCATGCCCCAGAGCGAGGCGCTGGTTCCCGCGCCCCCGCTCGAGCTCGCGCTGCACTTCCTGGCCCTGTGCGAGCTCGTCGTAGCGCAGGTCGATCCAGGCCTCGGCGTGCGCGGGAACGATGTTGCGCTTGGTGCCGCCGGAGATCGTGCCGACGTTCAGGATCACCCCGCGCTCGTAGTCGGTGAGCGACTCGATATTGATCACCTTGCGGGCCAGCGCGACGATCGCGCTGCGCCCGTCGCGCTGCGACGTGGCGACGTGCGAGGCGACGCCTTCGACCGAGAGCTGGAACTGGCCGACGCCGCTCCGCGAGCGCGCCATCTCGCCGTTCTCGGGCGAGGGCTCGAAGACGAAGCCGATCTGCGCGCGCTTCGCCTCGGCCTCGATCCGGGGGCGCGAGCCGAGCGAGCCGATCTCCTCGTCGGAGTTCACGAGCACCGTGTAGTCCGCGCGCGCCAGGTCGCCGCTCCCCGCGAGCGCGCGGAGCGCGTAGAGCATCACGACCAGACCGCCCTTCATGTCGATCACGCCCGGGCCGAGCGCGCGGCGCGGGCGCAGCGGGTCGGGCGAGAATTTCTGGAACGCCGCGTCCGGCTCGAAGACGCTGTCGGCGTGGCCCACGAGCAGGAAGTGACGCGCCCGCTCCGGCGCGATCTGCGCCTTGCGCTGCGCCACGATCAGCGGCCCGGTGCGCGCGTCCTTCCGGCCCGGGTACTCGAGCGGCACGCCCGGCTCGACCGAGACCTCGAAGCCGAGCGCGGTGAGCTGCTCGGCCACGAGCGGCGCGAACGCCTCGAGCCCGGCCGTGTTCCAGGTTCCGGTGTTCCGGTCCACCCAGTCGGCGAGCAGCGTCTCCATCTCGGCCTGCTGCTCGGCGAGCAGCACGCGGATCTCGACGTCCTCGGCATCGAGCTCCGCGCGCGCGGGCGCGGCGAGCAGCGCCGCGAGCGCGAGCGCGCCGATCCGTGAGCCCAACCTCCCCCGCATCGGCGCATCTTACACAGGCCCCGGCAGGCGCGTACAATCCGCAGCCGATGCGCGCCGCCCCGCGAGTCTCGATCCCGATCACGCTCACCGTCGCCATCGTCGTGATCACGGTCGTGTTGACGATCGGCTGGCAGATCCTGGTCGTGCGCGAGTTCGAGGCCTTCGCCGAGGGATTCACCGCGGTCCACTGGTCGCTGCTGATCCTGGGCTCGATCTTCTTCACGCTGATCATCACCGTGCTGATCCTCCAGGCCGTCTGGCTGGTGCGCGAGATCCGCTTGAACCAGCGGCAGCAGAACTTCATGGACGCGGTGACGCACGAGCTGCACACGCCGCTGGCGTCGCTCCGGCTGTATCTCGACACGCTCCGCGGCCACTCGCTGCCCGAGTCGCGCCGGAGCGAGTTCCTGGAGATCATGGCCGACGACCTGGACCGGCTGCAGCGCACGATCGACCAGATCCTGAGCGCGGCGCGAACCGAGCCCAAGCGCGGCTCGCGCGAGCCGGTCGAGATCGCGCGGCTGCTCGCCGATTGCGCGGACGACGCGCGCGAGCGCTTCGGACTGGCGGAAAAGGCGCTCACGCTCGAGGTGCCGGCCGGAGCGCGCGTGAAGGGCGACGCGGAGCAGCTTCGAGTGGCGTTTCGGAACCTGATCGACAACGCGGTCCGCTACGCCGGCGAGGACGTGCGCGTGGACGTGCGCGTGCGCCCGGTGTCCGCGCGCAAGCTCGAGATCGAGGTCGCGGACCTGGGCGTGGGCATTCCAGCGTCCGGGCTCGATCGCGTGTTCCAGCGCTTCTCGCGCTTGCAGCAGGAGACGGTGCGCGCGGCGCGCGGCCTGGGCCTCGGGCTGTACATCGTTCGCAACGTCGCGCGCGCTCACGGCGGCAGCGTGCGCGCCGAGAGCGAGGGCGAGGGCAAGGGCAGCCGCTTCATCCTGACGCTTCCCGGAAATGTCGATGGACGAACGCGTCCTCGTCGTTGAGGACGAGGAGCACCTCGCACGCGGCCTGGCCTTCAATCTGGAGGCCGAGGGATACCGCGTCGAGCTCCTGGAGCGCGGAGAAGCCGCGCTCGCGCGGCTCGCCGATGTGAGCGCGCCGGCGATCGATCTGGTTCTGCTCGACGTGATGCTGCCGGGCATCTCCGGCTTCGACGTCGTCTCGCGCCTGCGCAAGGCCGAGAATCGCGTCCCCGTGCTGCTGCTCACCGCGCGCGACGCGGCCGCCGACATCGTGCGCGGGCTCGACCTCGGCGCCGACGACTACCTGACCAAGCCGTTCTCGCTGCCGGTGCTGCTCGCGCGCGCTCGCACGCTGCTGCGCCGGATCCAGCGCCCGGACGAAGACAGCGAGCCGCCCGCGCCGTTCGTGGTCGGCAGCGCCACGGTCCACCCCGACCGCTTCGAGCTCGAGCGCGGCGGACGCACCATCTCGATCACGGCCAAGGAGCAGGCGCTCCTGCTCCTGCTCTGGTCGCGGCGAGGCACCGCGGTCTCGCGCGGCGAGATCCTGCAGGAGGTCTGGGATCTGAACCCCGACACGCGCACGCGCGTGGTCGACACCTTCGTGCTGCGGCTGCGCAAGCTGATCGAGCCGGATCCCTCCACTCCGCGCCACCTGCTCTCGGTGCGCTCGTTCGGATACAAGCTCGTCGCGGAGCCCGCCGAGGCATGAGTCCGAAGCGCTCCGCGCCGCCTGAGCTCGTGATCTTCGACTGCGACGGCGTGCTGGTCGACAGCGAGCCGATCTCGAACCGGGTGCTGGCGCAGGAGCTCACGGCGATCGGGCTCGCGACCACGGTCGAGTCGTCGATGCGCGACTACATGGGCCACTCGTGGCCCGCGTGCGTGGAGATCTTCGAAGCCCGGCTCGGTCGCGCGCTTCCGCCCGGCTTCACGGAGGCCTTCTTCGAGCGGCTCGAGGCGGCGCTGCGCGCGGAGCTGCGACCGGTGTCGGGAATCCACGAGGCGCTGGCGCGGATTCCGACACCGATCTGCGTCGCGTCGAGCGGCCGGCGCGACAAGATGCAGGTGACGCTCGGCCTGACCGGGCTGCTGCCGCGCTTCGAGGGCCGGATCTTCAGCGCGGCCGACGTGGCCCGGGCCAAGCCCTGGCCCGATCTGTTCCTGCACGCCGCGGCGGCGCTGCGCGCTCCGCCCGGGGCCTGCGCGGTGGTCGAGGACAGCCCGCGCGGGGTCGAGGCCGGGATCGCGGCGGGGATGCGGGTGCTCGGCTTCGCGGCCCGAACCGACCCGCGCGAGCTCGAGGCGGCCGGCGCGGAGGTGTTCTTCGACATGCTCGAGCTGCCGGCGCGGCTCGGCCTGACGTCCCTCAGCCTGACGTCCGACGGGGTGTAACGAAGCGCCGGGCTCGCGCGTGAAAGGTTCGAGCGGAGGGATTCCGCGCCAGGAGACGCGATGGAGCGAACCGGATCGGTGGCGGTGGTGGGCGGCGGTATCGGCGGTCTGGCCGCGGCGGCATTCGCCGCGCGCGCCGGCGCGCGGGTGACTCTCTTCGAGCGCATGGCCGAGCCCGGGGGCCGCGCGCGGACGCGAGACGAGCAGGGCTTCCTGTTCAACATGGGGCCGCACGCGCTGTACCGCGGCGGGCCGGCCGAGGCGGCGCTGCGCGAGCTCGGCATCGAGCTCTCGGGCGCGAGCGCTCCGACCAGCGGAGCGCTCGCGATCCGCGGCGGGCGCCTGCACGCGCTTCCCGGCGGATTCGTCTCGCTGCTCTCGACCGGGCTGCTGCGGCTCCCCGAGAAGCTCGAGCTCGCGCGGCTTCTCGGGGCCGTGCCGCGCATCGACACCGCGTCACTCGACGGTGTCACGCTCGCGGAGTACCTGCACGGCGAGCTGCGCCACGCCGGCACGCGCCAGGTGGTCGAGGCCGTCGTGCGCCTGACCGGCTACGCGAACGCGCCCGAGCTGCTCTCCGCCGGCGCCGCGATCTCGCAGCTCGCGCTCGGGACCGGCGCGGGGGTGCGCTATCTGGACGGCGGCTGGCAGAGCCTGGTGGACGCGCTCGAGCGCCGCGCGCGGGGAGCGGGAGTCGAGCTTCGCTGCGGGGCGCGCGTGGAGGGAGTCGAGCACGACGGGCGGGTTCGCGCGCTTCGGCTCGGCGACGGCGAGCGCGTCGACTTCGACGCGGTGATCCTCGCGCTCGGGCCGGCCGAGGCGAGCGCGGTCGTGGACGACGGGAGCAATCCGCTCCTCTGCGCGGCCGAGCGGGCTTGCGTGCCGGTCCGCGCGGCGTGTCTGGACCTCGGGCTCGAGCGGCTGCCCGAGCCCAGTCGAAGCTTCGCGCTGGGAATCGATGCCCCGACCTATTTCTCGGTGCACTCGAGCTCGGCCCGCCTCGCGCCCGACGGGCGCGCGCTGATCCAGGCCGCGCGCTACCTCGCCCCCGGCGAGTCGCCAGCGCGCGAGGAGCTCGAGGCCGGCTTCGACGCGATGCTCGACCTGGTCCAGCCGGGCTGGCGCAAGCTTGCTCGGGTCCGGCGCGTGATGCGCGAGCTGGTCGTCGTGCACGACCTGCCGCAGGCGTCGCGCGGAGGCCTCGCGGGCCGGACTCCCGTCGCGGTGGGCGGGATCGCGAATCTGTTTCTCGCCGGAGACTGGGTCGGGCCGAGCGGCATGCTCGCCGACGCGAGCTTCGCCAGCGCCCGCGAGGCCGCGTCTCTCGCGGTCGCCGCGCGCGGCCTCGGCGTGGCCGCATGAGCGAGGGGGCGGGCGGAACGGTCGCGCGCGGCGCGGAGCTGGCGCGGGTCTTCGACGAGAATCGCCGCTTCCTGTTCGGGCTCTGCTACCGCATGACCGGCAGCGCGGCGGACGCGGACGACCTTGTGCAGCAGACCTTCGAGCGCGCGCTGCAGACGCCGCCGGCGCGCTCGCAGGATCCGTGGCGCCCGTGGCTGGTGCGTGTGGCGATGAACCTGTCTCGCGACGAGCTGCGCCGGCGCAAGCGCCGCGCGTACCGCGGACCGTGGCTTCCCGAGCCGATCGAGGACGATCTGCTGGTCGAGCCCGCGCACGAACCGGCGTCGACGAGCGGGCGCTACGAGCTGCTCGAGAGCGTCTCGTTCGCGTTCCTGCTCGCGCTCGAGGCGCTCACGCCCGTACAGCGCGCGGTGTTGCTGCTCCGCGACGTGCTGGAGTACACGGGCGCGGAGACCGCACGAGCGCTCGATCTCTCGGAGGGGAACGTCCGGGTCATCCACCACCGCGCCCGAAGCGCGATGACCGGCTACGACACAGGCAGACAGCCGCCGACGCGCGATCTCGGCGAGCGCACGCTCGAGGTGATGGGCCGCTTCATGCAGGCGCTCGGCGCGCGCGACGTCGCAGCCATGGAAGCGCTGCTCGCCGGCGACGTCGTCACGCTCACCGACACGAACGGGCGTTACCCGGCGGCCGGGATCGCGGTCGTGGGCGCGAACAAGGTCGCGCGCTTCCACGCCGGCATCGCGCGCTTGCAAGTGTTGCAGCCCCGAGTCGAGGTGCGCTGGCTGAACTCCGCGCCGGCGATCCTCGGCTACTACGACGAGCCGATCACCGACCGCTTCGCGCCGGCGTTCGTGACGATCGGCGAGCTCGATCCCGCCGGCCGCGTGCGGCGCATCTACACGGTCCTCGCACCGGAGAAGATCGAGCGGCTGCTCGCGTCGAGCCCCGGAATCAGCCCATCGGGTACAGCAGCTCGCGGGTCACCGCGTCGCAGGCCGCGAGCACGTCGGCGGAGAGCGTCACGTCCGCGGCCTTGAGCGAGTCCTCGAGCTGATCGACGCGGGTCGCGCCGAGGATCGTCGCGCCGACGAAGTCGTGCGCGAGCGTCCAGGCAATCGCGAGCGTAACGAGCGGCATTCCCGCGTCGGCCGCGATCTTCGCGAAGCGCTCTGTCGAGGCGAGCGTCTTCTCGTTCACGAATCGACGCGTCATGACCGCGCCGCGCACGGCGTCCTTGCGGTAGGCCGAGAAGCGCGCGCCGTCGGGAAACGCGCCGCCGGCGTACTTCCCCGAGAGCACGCCGCCCGCGAGCGGGCTGTACGCGAGCAGGCCGAGCTTCTCGCGCCGGCAGACGTTGGCGAGCTCGTCCTCGAAGCGGCGGTTCAGGAGCGAGAAGTTGTTCTGGATCGTCTCGTAGCGGACCAGGCCCGCGCGGTCGGACGCCCAGAGACTCTTGGTCAGCCCGTAGGCGCTCTCGTTGCTGCAGCCGACGTAGCGGACCTTTCCCGCCTGCACGGCGCGGTCGAGCGCCTCCATCACCGCTTCGGCGGGGAGATCCGGGTCGGGCCAGTGGGTCTGGTAGAGATCGACGTAGTCGGTGCCGAGACGAGTCAGGCTCGCGTCGATCGCCTGCTCGACGTTGTGCCGGTCCAGCGACGTGCGACCGCCGCGAACCGCGGCGCGGAACCAGCCGCCGCTCGGACCCGCGATCTTGGTCGCGATGAAGACGTCGTGGCGACGGCCGCGCTTCGCGAGCCAGCGGCCGACGATCTCCTCGCTCCTGCCGGCCCAGCGCGGATCGGGCGGCACCGGGTAGATCTCGGCCACGTCGTAGAAGTCGACGCCGGCAGCGTCGGCGCGATCGAGGATCGCGTGGCTCTCCTTCTCGTCGGCCTGACTGCCGAAGGTCATCGTGCCCATGCAGATCTCGGAGACCGTGAGTCCTGTCCTGCCCAGCCTGCGATTCTTCATGCGGCCTCCTTTCGGTGGGTCTGCGAGCATACACCAGGGCCGAGCGGCGGATTCCGGAGGGCTCAGCGCCCCGGCGTCGGGAGCGACTCGGGCGATGGCAGCGACGCGCGTTCCGCGGGCGAGACCTGGCTCCAGAGCTGCCGGTAGGCGAAGCGCGCCTCGCCGAGAACCTCGGGGTCGCTCACGCCCGCGCGCGGGCCGTCGCTGGCGACGAGCCACGCCGAGCGGGCGAGCGCGGTCGCGTCCGCGCGACGCGGCATGGTGTAGCGCGGCCAGATCTCGAGCAGGCTCGCGCAGAGCTTCGAGCGGCTCGCGAACGCGGTCGTCGCGAGCCGGATCGTGCGCCGCTCCGAGACGACGACCAGATCGGCGCAGCGGATCCCGTCGCAGACCGCGACCGGATCGTGGACGAAGCGCACGTCGGGGGCGAACTCGAATCCGGCGCGGCGCAGATCGGCCAGCGCCGGCGCGATCTCGGACGCGCGATCGACCGGCCGGAAGACCGCGCACCCGGCCAGCACGGCACCGACGAGGAGCGCAGCCGCTCTCGCGCGGAGCACAGACACGCTAGCGCGAGCTGCGGCCTCCGCCGCCACCGCGGCGGCGGCGCCTGCGCGGGCGCGACGGCTCCCCGCGATCCTCCTCGACGGGAGCCTCGACTTTCTCCTCATGCACCGGCGTCGCCACGTGACGATGCTCGAGGTACTCGAAGAGAACGGCCGAGAGCAGACGCCGTCCCTCGGGAGTGACCGCGAGCGCATCGACGGTGGCCAGATGCGTCTCCTCGCGCGCGGGCCGGTCGGCCAGCGGGATGTCGCGAAGGTGGTGCTCGATGTCGACGCCGAGCCGCTCGGCCTCGCGCCTGGCGACCTCGGCCTCGGTCGGCAGCTTGCGCTCGGGAATCACGATCCGGTTCACCTTCTGCAGCGAGCGGAAGTTCCCGATGTCGAGACCCGAGACCAGCGAGATCGCGGTGCCCGACTTCCCCGCACGGCCGGTGCGGCCGGTGCGGTGCGTGTAGACCTCGGGCGTGACGGGCGAGGTGTACGAGATCACGTGCGACAGGTCGCTGATGTCGATGCCGCGCGCCGCGACGTCGGTGGCGACGAGCACGCGCAGCTCGCCCGCCTTGATCCGCTTCATCACGGCCTCGCGCGCGGCCTGCGTCATCTCGCCCTGGATCATGTCGGCGTCGATCTCGTTGCGCTGCAGGAAGCGCGTGACGAAGCGGACGTCGTCGCGCGTGTTGCAGAAGATCAGCGCGGAGTCGGGGTCCTCGTAGCGAAGGATGCGCAGCAGCGCCTTCTCCTTCTCGTTCGCGGCGACGATGAAATGCCAGTGCTCGATCTCCTCGGGCGCGCGCACTCCCCCCGAGGTGAGCGAGACGAACTCGGGCTCGGTCAGGAACACGCGCGCGAGCGAGACCACGCGCTGCGGCATCGTGGCCGAGAACAGGCCGGTGACGCGCTGCTTCGGCAGATACTTCTGCAGCTCCCGCATGTCGGGCCAGAAGCCGAGCGAGAGCAGCTCGTCGGCCTCGTCGAAGACCAGCACGCGAAGCTTGTCGAGCTTCAGGTTTCCGGAGCCGAGGTGGTCGAGGAGCCGGCCCGGGGTCGCGACGACGATCTGCGCGCCGCGGCCGAAGGCCTCGAGCTGGGGCCCGTAGGCGGTGCCGCCATAGACGGCGACCGTCTCCAGCTGGAGGTACTTGCCCATCTGCTTGATCTCGTTCTCGATCTGCAGCGCGAGCTCGCGCGTGGGCGCGAGCACGAGCACCTGCGGCGCGCGAAGCGTCGGATCGATGATCTCGAGCGAGGGCAGACCGAAGGCGCCGGTCTTTCCGCTGCCGGTCATCGCCTGCGCGATCAGATCCCTGCGCCGGCGCATGACCGGGGTCACGCGCCGCTGGACCGGCATCGGGGAGAGCCACCCCATCTCGGCCACCGCCCGCTGGATCTCCGGGGCGAACGTTTCGAAGCCGGTCAACTCTTCGGGGAGCGCCGTGTCGGCGCCGGTGTCTGTCATCAGCTGGGCTCGATCCTCTCGTGGTCTACGCGAGACAGTGTCGCCTCGACGAGCATCTTCACGTCCAGGCCCTGCTCGATCGCTTCGATCGGCCCGGGCCTTGTCCACGTGGCGGGCTGCCGCGGCATCAGGAAGCTGCAGCAGTCCTCGCCGGGCTCGATCGAGATCTCGTAGGTCCCGATCCGCTTGGCGAGGTCGATGATCTCGCCCTTGTCGCTCCCGACGAGCGGTCGGAGCACCGGCAGGGTAGCCGCCCGGTTGATCGTGTCGAGGTTCGCCAGAGTCTGGGACGAGACCTGGCCGACACTGTCTCCGGTCACCAGCGCCAGCGCCCCCACGCGCTCGGCGATCGCTTCGGCGATCCGGACCATGAATCGGCGGTAGAGCACGATGCGCGGCTCGGCGGGCGCGTCCCGCACGATCGTCTGCTGCAGCTCCGCGAACGGAACCATGAACAGATCCGCGGGGCCGGTCCAGGCGGCCAGGTGGGTCAGCGCATCGCGCACCTTCCGCTGCGACGCGTCGCTGGTCCAGGGCGCGCTGTGGAAGTGAACGAAGGAGAGCTGGCAACCGCGCTTCGCGAGAAGCCAGGCGGCGACCGGCGAATCGATCCCGCCCGAGACCAGCGCGAGCGCGCGACCCGAGCATCCGACCGGCAGCCCGCCCGGGCCTGCGATGCGCTCGTGCAGCAGGATCGCCTCGCCGTGCAGCAGGTGCAGGTCCACCCAGAGCTCGGGGCTCGTCAGATCCACGCGCGCGCCCGTCTTCCCGGCGATGCGCGCGCCGAGCTCGCCCGCGAGCTCGTTCGAGCGGAACGGCAGCGCCTTGTCGATGCGCCGCACGCGCACGCCGAAGCTCGTGAAGCTGCGGCTCCCGACGTACGCATCGACTGCGGCCGTGATCGCCTCGCGCGTAGGCTCGAAGGTCGTGGCGACACTGAAGTACGCCACGCCGAAGACCCGCTCCAGCCGCGCGGCGATCGCCGCGAGCTCCGCCCCTTCCGGCGCCTCGAGCAGGATGCGCCCGTAGAGCCGCCGCGCGCGGGCGCGCCCGAGAGGGGCCAGCGCGCGCACCAGGTTCTCACAGAGCGTCTTCTCGAAGCGCGGGCGATTGCGGCCCTTGAGCCCGACCTCGGCGTAGTGCACGACCAGCTTCAATTGCGGGATCATACGTCAGCGCTGGCAGCGTGGGCAGTAATGGCTGCTCCGAGCGCAGATCACGACGCGCCGGATCGGGGTGCCGCAGACGAGGCAGGGCTCGCCGCCGCGGGCGTAGACGCGGCGCTCGTCCTGATAGGCGCCGTCCGCGCCATCGGGCGCGAGGTAGTCGCTGATCGACGATCCGCCGGTCTCGATCGAGCGCAGCAGTACCTTGCGAATCGCGCGCGCGAGCGCGTCGCACTCGATCCGGGTGAGTCGACCCGCCGGACGGCGCGGCCGGATTCCCGCCGCGAAGAGCGCCTCGTCGGCGTAGATGTTGCCGACGCCCGCGATCACATCCTGCGCGAGCAGCACGCTCTTCACCGCCACGCGACGCCCCCGTGTCGCCTCGAAGAGCCGCGCGCCGGTGACGTCCAGCGCGTCCACGCCGAGCCGATCGAGGCGCGGGTCGCTGGCCCCCTTCTCCAGCAGCCGGACCTTTCCGAACTTGCGCACGTCGCGGAAGAGCAGCTCCGGGCCGCCGTCGTCGAACTCGAGGCGAAGGTGCGTGTGAGCGTCGGGGCGGAAGCGCGTCTGCTCTTCGGGTGCGAGCGACGCGCGCTTCGAGGCGGAGAGCAGACGGACCGAGCTTGCGCCTGCGGTTACGAGCTGACCGGACATGCCCAGGTGCAGAAGCAGCCGCCGCCCGTCGTCCAGGCCGACCAGCAGGTACTTCCCGATCCGCTCCAGTCCGACCAGCTTCGCGCCGGGGAGCTCTCTTGCGAGCCGCGCCGGCGGCGTGAGGAAGAAGTAGCTCGCGCGCGTCGTGTGCACCTTCGCGATCCGCCTGCCGACGAGAGAGGGCGCGAGCTTGCGGCGCGTGACCTCGACCTCGGGGAGCTCCGGCATGGGCACAGCTTCCGTTGCTGCGCCGCTTCGCGCTAGGGTCAGTCGCGCGATGAGAGAACGGGTCTTCGGGATCGAGACGGAGTACGCGCTGATCTTCCATCCGCGCGGCTCGGAGCCGTCCCGGCCGACGAATCTGGAGCTGTACCGCCGCTTCGAGGCCGCGCTGCTCGCGCGCACGCGCACGCTCCCGCACGGCTTCACCTGGCTGCGCGAGAAGGGCGGCCGCTTCCTCGAGAACGGCGGAACCTTCCACTACGAGGCCACCGCGGCGGACTTCGAGAACGGGCTGGTCGAGATGGCCAGCCCCGAGTGCCGCGACCCGTTCACTCTCCTCGCGCACGAGCGCGCGAAGGACGAGCGGGTCGAGGAGCTCTGCGACGACGTGAATCGCCAGCTCGCGCTCGCCGGAGTTCGCGGCGAGGCGCGCGTGGGCAAGAACAGCGTCGACAGTCAGGGAAACACGCTCGGCTCCCACGAGAGCTACTGGGTCGAGGACCGGCTCGGCGCGCTTCGGCTCGCGCTCTTCGTGCCGGTCTGGATCGCGCTCTGGCTGGTGTCGCTGCCGGTGGTCGCGTGGCTTCTCGCGCTGCGAATCGGCCTGCTCGCCTTCGTGCTCGGCGCGGGCACGCTGCTGCTCGGCGCGGGAGCGCTGCTGCGGCTGGTGCGCCCGGCTCTGGGCCAGCGGCTCTTCGCCTGGATGGAGCGGATCGCGCGGGATCTAGAGCAGCACCCGGGCGAGCTCGCGCAGCGCGTCCAAAGCCTGGCCGCGCCGATCTACCCGCTGATGCGCCTGCACTCCGCGGTGTACGACCGCTTCCACTTCCTCGCGATCCGCCGCGACCTGACCGCGTTCCTGGTCACGCGCACGCTCTACACCGGCGCTGGCTCGCTCGGCTTCGACGGCGGTCCGCTGTTCAGGCTGGCGCAGCGGCCGCCGTTCCTGAAGGCGCTGGCGCGCATCTTCCCCGACGACGACGCGCGGCCGCTGTACGAGATGCGCGATCTGTTCTTCTCGCCCTGGTCGGCGCTTCGGGCGCGGCGGCGGCTGCATCTTCTGATCGGCGACGCGAACATGTCGGAGTGGGCGCAGGTTCTGCGCGTCGGCGCGACGGCGCTGGTGCTCGAGCTGATCGAAGCGGGCACGCCGGACGGCTGGCCGGTGCTCGCGCGGCCGCTCGATGCGCTGCAGGCGATCAATCTCGACTCCGAGCTACTGGCGACCTACGAGCTGGCCGACGGCTCGCGCGCGACCGCGCTCCAGATCCAGGCGCGGATCCTCGGCTTCGTGCGCGCACGGCTCGAGGCCGATCCCGAGCCGCCCTCCGGCTGGAAGACGCGGGTGCTCGAGATGTGGCGCGAGACCCTGGAGGGGCTCGAGCGCGATCCCGACTCGCTCAGCGACCGGATCGACTGGCTCGCGAAGCGAAGGCTCGTGCTCGAGGAGGTCCCCGACGCGGCGGACCGCGAAGCGCTGCGCTCGCGCGGCGAAGAGGTCATGAGCGACCGGACCCCGCGCGGCGAGGCCGACCTGCGCCTGCGCGATCGCGCGTATCGCGCGCGGCGCATCGATCTGCGCTTCCACGAGCTCGGCCCGCGCGGCGGCGCCAGACGGCTCGAGCGCCGAGGCCGCCTGCGCCGACTCTCGCAGCCCGAGGCGGTGCTGCGCGCCCGAAGCGAGCCGCCCGCCGACACGCGCGCCTTCGCCCGAGGCCAGGCGATCAAATTCGCCCACGCCAATGCGCTGTCGGGCCGCGCGGCCTGGGACCGGGTGCGCGTGGGCAAGCTCGGCCGCACGCGCCTGCGCGACCCCCTGGACAACGGATCGGGTCCCGAGGGTCCCGGCCCGTCGTAGCGGCGGACTCGAGCCGGGGGCTCGGCTACGCTTCGGAGATGAACATCACCCGCGAGACGGTGCTCTACGTCGCCCGCCTGGCGCGACTGCGGCTTCGGGAAGACGAGGTGCCGCGGATGCAGCGCGACCTGGACGCGATCCTCGACTACGTGGCGACGCTTCGCGAGCTCGACACGACCGGCGTTGCGCCCACGACGCACGTGCTGGAGATCGAGACGCCGCTGCGCGCCGACGAGGTGCGGCGAGTGCTGCCGGTCGCCGAGGTGGTCCGGAACGCTCCGGAGCACGACGAGAGCGCGATGATCGTGCCGAAGGTGCTGGAGTGAACGAGCTCGGGAAGGCGGGACTGGG
Source organism: Deltaproteobacteria bacterium (assembly GCA_016875225.1). Classification (NCBI taxonomy): domain Bacteria; kingdom Pseudomonadati; phylum Myxococcota; class Myxococcia; species Deltaproteobacteria bacterium. Next base: position 1,867 of record VGRW01000083.1, on the reverse strand, counting down.
CGAGCTCGCGCTGCACGTGGCCAGCGGCGACGTCTCGTGCCGCGAGATCGTCGCGGCGGCGCTCTCGCGGATCGAGCGGCTCGACGCGCGGATCGGCGCCTTCGTCGCCGTGCGCGGCGAGGCGGCGCTCGCGCAGGCGCGCGCGGCCGACGAAGCGCGCGCGGCGGGGCACGCGCGCTCGCGGCTGCACGGCCTGCCGGTCGCGGTGAAGGACATCCTCGCGTCGCCGGAGTTCGACACCACCTGCGGCTCGCGCATCCTCGCGGGATTCCGCGCGCCCTACGAGGCGACCGTGCTCGCCCGGCTTCGCGATGCGGGGCTGGTCGTGATCGGCTCGACCAACATGGACGAGTTCGCGATGGGCGGCTCGACCGAGAACTCGGCCTGGCAGAAGACGAAGAACCCCTGGGACCTCACGCGGATTCCCGGCGGCTCGTCGGGAGGAAGCGCGGCGGCCGTCGCGGCGCGGCTGGTGCCCGCCGCGCTCGGCTCCGATACCGGCGGCTCGATCCGGCAGCCGTCGGCGCTCTGCGGCGTCACCGGATTGAAGCCCACCTACGGCCGGGTCTCGCGCTACGGGCTGGTCGCCTTCGCGAGCTCGCTGGACCAGATCGGCCCGATCACGCGCTCCTGCTCCGACGCGGCGCTGCTGCTCGGCGTGATCGCGGGCCACGACCCGCTCGACGCGACCTCGTACCCGGAGGCCGCGCCGAACTGGATTGGTGCGCTCTCGGGAGACGTCGACGGGCTGCGCATCGGCATCCCGCGCGGGTTTTTCGACGGCGAGGGCGCCGATCCCGGCACGATGGCGCGCGGGCGCGAGGCGCTGCGCGGCTTCGAGAGCCTGGGGGCGAAGACCGTCGAGGTCGATCTTCCCAACTGCGCCTTCGGCATCGCCACCTACTACCTGATCTGCACCGCCGAGGCGTCCTCGAACCTGTCGCGCTACGACGGCGTCAAGTACGGGTTCCGCGCCGAGAGCGAGACGCTGGACGAGATGTACGAGAAGACGCGATCCGAAGGCTTCGGCGCCGAGGTCAAGCGGCGCATCCTGCTCGGCACCTACGTGCTGTCGGCCGGCTACTACGACGCGTACTACCGCAAGGCGCAGCAGGTGCGGACGCTGATCCGCCGCGACTTCGAGCGCGCGTTCGCAAGCTGCGATCTGATCGCGACGCCGACGACGCCCGGGCCGGCCTGGCCGCTCGGCGAGCGGATCGACGATCCGCTGCAGATGTATCTGGCCGACGTCTACACCGTGACGGCGAACCTCGCGGGTCTGCCGGCGCTCTCGATTCCGTGCGGTCTCACCGGCCCGGGGCTTCCGGTCGGGCTGCAGCTGATCGGACGGCCGCTCGACGAGGCGACGGTGCTGCGCGCGGGCGACGCCTTCCAGCGCCGGACGAGCCACCACCAGCTCGCCCCGGAGGAATTCGCGAGTTGAGGCGCGTCCTCGTCGCCGCCGCCGCGCTCGCGGCGCTCGTCGTGATCCTCTCCGGTGTCGCGCTCTACCTCCTCGACGCCGAAAAGCTCCGCGAGCCCTTGCAGGCGCAGGTCAGCGCGGCGCTCGGCAGGGAGACCACGGTCGGCGGGATCTCGCTCGCGCTGTTCCCGCTTCCGGCGCTTCGTGCGAGCGAGATCCGCATCGCCGGTCCCAAGCCGGCCGACCGCCCGTTTGCCGAGATCGCGGAGCTGCGGCTTCGCGTCGCGATCCTGCCGCTGCTCGCGGGGAAGGTCGTGCTGCGCGCGCTCGAGGTCGAGTCGCCGCGCGTGCGCGTGCCGCTGGACCGATCCGGAAGACCGATCCTGCCCGGACCCGCGACCGAGAGCGCTCCGGCTGCGGCGAAACCCGGCGCGCCGGCCGGGG
>VGRW01000082.1 GCA_016875225.1 Deltaproteobacteria bacterium | reverse complement strand
CCCCCCGCGACGGGCTCGATCCGCATGCCTCGCTCGGAAATGTCACGACACATCACCATGTAGGCGTTGCCGCTCTCCATCGCGGTCAGCTTCTTCGCGTAGCTCGCGCGCCTGTAGAGTCGCGGCGGGCGCGGCTCCGACTCCCCAGGGACGGCATCCGCGGCCAGGAGCGCGGGTCCGAGCACTCGCTCGGCGAGCACCGCCGCAAGCCGCTCGCGCGTACTCGGGTCGAGCGGCGCGAAGCGAACGCCGACGGTCGTCTCCCCAATCCGACCGCACTCGAGCTCCGCCGACGACACGCGCACGACGTGGCCGAGCAGCTCGAGGGTCGCGCCGCCGGCGAGGGTCGCCGGAAGCGCAACGGCGATTTCGCTGCGCTCCTTCGCGGGCCTCGGCGTCAGCAGTCGACAGCCGCTCGGCGAGAGGTCGATCAAGATCGCCGTCTCGCGCCAGGCGCCGGTCTTGAACGTGACGGGTTTCCCGAAGGCGACGCGCGGCGCGTGCCGCGCATCCGGGCCACGATACAGCGCGCGCTGCAGGAGCACGCGAAGCGCCGTCGGGTGCACCGGCTCGCGCACGAGGAAGTCGAACCCGGCGGCCGAGAGCGCCGGCATTGGCGTCTCCGAGCCTTCGGCGGCGAATGCGATCCAGGTCGCGCGAGGATTCGATCCCACCGCCGCCCTCTGCATGCGCAGGGAGCGGGCCCTCGCCTCGGAGCTGAGCAAGAGCGTTTCGGGATGTCTCACGGGGGCTCGCGCGCTCGACCCGGGCAATCGCTCGAAGTCGGCGCCGAGCTGCTCGAGAATCGCGCACGCCGAGTCGAGCTCGCCGTCGTCGATCACGAGAATTGGCGTCCCTCTGCTCATCGCGCGCTCCGGACCGGCATCTGCACCGGATCGGGCGGCGAATCTGGCCGCTTGAGCGATCTGGCGCGTCTGGCGCCGTGTGGCGGAGCCACGCCGCGGGCGATGCCCGGCTCCGCGTGCTCGGTTACACTCCGCCGCGAATGAGCGGAGCCGTGCGCACGGAGAAGGACGGGGCGCTCGGGTTTCTCGTCTTCGATCATCCCGCGCGACGCAATGCGATCTCGGCGGAGATGTGGAGTCAGATCCCGGCCGCGGTCGAGAAGCTCGCGAAGGACGACGACGTCCGCGTCGTGGTCCTGCGCGGCGAGGGCGAGGAAGCCTTCGTCTCGGGCGCGGACATCTCCGAGTTCGAGCAGCGTCGCTCGGGCGGGCCGGCCGCGGCCGAGTACGACCGGGCCGGCAGCGAGGCGTATCGCGCGCTCTCGGCGATCGACAAGCCCACGCTGGCGATGATCCACGGCTTCTGCGTGGGCGGCGGCGTGGCGGTCGCGCTCTGCGCGGATCTGCGCTTCGCCTCCGACGAGGCGCGCTTCGCGATTCCCGCCGCGAAGCTCGGGCTGGGCTACTCCGCCGGGCTGCTCGAGCCGTTGCTCCGCCTGGTCGGCAGCGCGCGAGCTCTCGAGATTCTCTACACCGCGCGGCGTTATCGGGCGGAGGAGGCGCTGGCCATGGGGCTCGTGAACGCGGTCGCTCCGAGGTCGATGCTCGAGTCGGTCGTGCGCGAGACCGCCGACCGGATCGCCGCGAACGCGCCGCTCACGCTTCGCGGAGTGAAGATCGCCGCGCGCGAGCTCGGCCGGGATGCCGCGCGTCGGGACCATGCCCGCGTCGATGCCGCGACGCGTCTCTGCTACGAGAGCGAGGACTACCGGGAGGGCGTGCGGGCGTTCCTCGAGAAGCGCAAACCCCTGTTCAACGGCCGCTAGGCGCGGACGCCTCGCGCGCGACGCCCGGAAGCTCCGCGGGTATGAAGTCGGCGATCCGCGACAGGCTCTTGTTCCGCGACAGCAGATCGACGATCACGGCCGCCGGGCGGGTCCAGATCAGCGGGTAGATCCACTCGCCGCGCGCCGGATCCGCCGTGACCGCGAGCCGCGGCTCCTCGATCGAGAACTCGGCCGAGAGTCCCGGCTTGTTGCCGCGCGCGTCGAGCAGGATCCAGCGCTCGCGGCTGGGCAGATAGACGCCGTTGAAGCCGTAGAGCAGGGTCTCGGTTCCATCAGGCGAGCGGCGCAGAACCTGGTAGCAGAAGCCCGACGGAACGCCGACCGCGCGCAGCAGCGCCGCGAGCAAGTGACTCTTGGAGAAGCCGATTCCCGTTCCCGCGGCGAGCACCTCGCTGGCCCGGCAGGGCAGATCGTCGCGCTCCGCGTCCACGCTGTGCGCGATCCGGTCGCGAACGAAGAAGTAGACCGAGCGCGCTTTCGCCACGTCGTCGGCGCAGCCGGCAACGAGCTCCCGCGCCTTCTCCATCACGGGCGGCGTCTGCCAGTCGATCGTGACCGTGTCTTCGACGTAGCCCTGCCAGCGCGGGCTCTCGGGACGAAGCATGGGAAGCTCAGCTCGTGGCGACGACGGTGACCCGCGTCTTCACCGAGTTCGCGATGAAGCACTCGCGGTGCGAGACCTCGTGCAGCTTCTCGATCTCCTCGGGCGTGGGCCGCTTTTCGCCCGAGAACGCGATTCGAGGGCGCAGCTCCACGCGCGTCACGGCGAGCTTGCCGTCCGGGTTCTTCTCCATCCAGCCCACGGCGTCGTCCTGGTAGCTCTCGACCGTGAAGCGCCGCCGCGCGGCGACGGCGAGGAACGTCAGCATGTGACAGCTCGAGAGCGCCGCCACCAGCGCCTCCTCCGGATTCGGGAGCTCCGCGCGCCCGCGGTACTCGGGCGCGGCCGACGCCTCGAGCTCGGCGCCGCCCCCGAAGCGCCAGCGATGCGTCCGGTCGTAGGTTTCGTAGTCGAAGGGCACCCCGCCGCGCGACCAGCTCACCCTGGAGTGGTGTTCCGACATTTCGGTGCCTCGTCAGTCGGAGCCGCGGGCGTCTTCGCCGATCACGATGTCTCCGGTGCTCGCGTCCTCGAACGACTCCAGCACGCTCGTGTCCTCCCAGACCGGGATCTCGTGCTGCGCGTAGAGCTCGCGCGTCCGCTTGGTCACCGCGCCGACGCGCACGAGCGCGGGCATCATCAGATCCTTGAACGAGTGGATGTGGCCGGGCGGGAGCTTCGCGTTGATGCCCGCGGCGCCCGCCTCGATCATGCCCTTGATGAAGTCCTGCGGGTCGATGCCGACGTTCTGGAGCACCGCGAGGAAGCCGGGATCGGCGCGCCGCTGGCCCTTGCCGTCCACGCCGCCCTGCGAGTCGACCATCGACTTCACGGCCTCGAACGCGAACTGCGCCACGTCCTCGCGCTCGTCGGGGTGCATCGCGGCGATCGCCTCCTTCACGTACACGTTTCCGAAGGCGACGTGGCGCGACTCGTCCTGGATCACGTAGTGCGTCAGATCCTTGAGCAGCGGGCAGGTGGCGCGCCGGCGCATGTTGTGGAACGCCGCCAGCGCGAGCCCCTCGACCACCATGTTCATCCCGATCAGGATCTTCACGAAGTGGTCGCCCTGGAGCGTCAGGTCGATGACTTGCTTCAGCCAGGGAGAGATCGGGTAGACGATCGCGAGCTTGCGGATGTAGCGCTCGTACACTTCGACGTGTCGAGCCTCGTCCATGGTCTGCGTCGCGCCGTACAGCTTGGCCTCGTAATCGGGCACGGCGTGCGTGAGCGTGGCCGCCGTCATCAGCGCGCCCTGCTCGCCGTGGAGGAACTGCGACAGCAGCTGCGCGGTAGCGTGCGCGGTGAAGCTGTCGCGCTGAGACTGCGAGAGTCGCTGGAAGAACGGCACGCGGTGGAACATGAAGCGGTCTTCGCCGACGATCGGCTTGGAGGGATCCACCTCGACGCTCCAGTCGAGCTTCGTGTCGGCGTCCCACTGGTTCTGCTTCGCCTTCGTGTAAAGGTTGCGCAGCTTCTCGATGTCGATCGCGTAGTCGAACTGCCAGGCGACGTCCATCGCCGTCTTGTAGGTGTCGAGCACCTGCCAGTCCATTCGCATTGCTGCGCCGTTCTCGGACATCGGGTGGCATCCTCCAGGCGGTGACGACGGATCATCGCGTCGCGCTCCGACCGCGATCCAGTCTATGGATGCGCTCCGCGCGGCACAAGATCCAATCCGGGCAGCGCGCGCAGCCGCTTGCCGATCTCGGCCGTGAACACCGCCGCGCCGTCCTGGTTCAGGTGGCCGCGATCCTTGAACAGCGCCGGCCCGAAGCCCGGCAGCTCGTCGTCCGGGATCCGCAGGTAGGGAATGCCCGATGCCGCCGCGACTCGTTGGTACAGGGCGCGCACGTCGGCGGGCCAGGGGTCGCCGAAGCTCGGGCTCTCGCAGAAGACCAATCCCGCGCCGCGGCTGCGCGCCTCCGCGACCAGCGCGAGCAGGTTCTCCTCGACGAACGGCTTCGGGCGCGCGAGCGGTCGCGCGGGGTGACCGTCGACCCGGACGGTCGGCTCGAGGCGGCCAGAGATGGGCGCGAACCCCCACTCGTGACCCTCGGCGAAGAGGTTGCCGAGGATCGCGAGCGCCACCCCGTTCATGCGGAAGCTGCGGCTCACGAGCTTCACGCGCTCGCGCCAGTCCCCTTCCGTGAGCAGCGAGTCGACGATCGGGGATCGGCCGTAGTAGGGCGCGAACGCGTAGGCATTGGAGCGGTCGTCGTCGGAGTACGCGACGTCGACGATGACGAGCTTCGGCGCATGGCGCTGGCTGATCAGCGCGAGCAGGCCGCGCGAGAAGAGCACGCCGCGACCGTCGAGACCCGCGTTGTGCACGCGGGCGCCCAGCACCCGCGTGAGCTCCCGGTCGTCGTAGCTGTGCATCGCGCGCGACGAGCCCAGGATGACCACGTCGGCTTCGGCATCGATCGCCTTGTTGATGACGCCGACCTGGTGGCCGACCTGGACGTGCGGGAGCAGCGCCTCGAGGCCCAGGCCGATCGCGAGGTCGAGAGTCACGACCACCGCGGCGAATGCCGCGAGTCGCTTCGAGAGCCGGCGCCAGTCGAGTGGGGTCGTTTCGGGTGTGGTCATCTCAGAACTGGAAGTAGATGAACTGTCCGCCCTGCTGCTGCCCCAGCAGGACGATTGCAAAGAGCACGACGAGCGCGAACGCGAGCTGCGTCGCGGGCCTCCGCTCGACCAGCCACTCGTCGAAATAGCGCGGCTGCACGACGCCCTCGATTGCGACGAGAAGCGCGAGACAGACCAGCCCGTTCACCATCTCGCGCGAGAAGAACAGCTCGCCGGGGGCGGTCGCGATGGTCGCGAGCGACGTGAGCGCCTCGCCCACGCTGCTCGCGCGGAAGAAGACCCATGCCAGCGCGACGAGCTGGAAGGTGACGAAGATCCGCAGCCAGCGGCGAGCCCCGCTCGCCGGCGATCGCGCCACCCCGAGCTGGCGCTGCGCGATCAGGTACACGCCGTGCAGCCCGCCCCAGACGACGAACTTCCAGTTCGCGCCGTGCCAGAGACCGCTGGCCAGGAACACGATCATGGTGGCCCCGACGACGTGCAGCGCCGAGCCGCGGTTTCCGCCCAGCGGGATGTACACGTAGTCCCGGAACCAGGTCGAAAGCGAGACGTGCCAGCGGCGCCAGAACTCCTGCGGACTCTCGGAGAAGTACGGCATCTTGAAGTTCTTCATCATGTCCAGGCCGAGCAGCCGCGCCATTCCGACGGCCATGTCGCTGTAGCCCGAGAAGTCGCAGTAGATCTGGAACGCGAACAGGTAGGTCGCGAGAAGCAGCGACAGACCCCCGTGCTCGGCCGAGTTGTTGTAGACGGCGTCGACGTAGACGCCCAGGTTGTCGGCGACCCCGACCTTCTTGAACAGCCCCCAGAGCAGCAGCAGCAGGCCCCGGTAGAACCACTCCGGGGTGACCTTCCGGTCGCGCTGGAACTGGACCAGCAGGTGGTCGGCGCGCTCGATCGGTCCGGCCGCGAGCTGCGGGAAGAACGAGACGTAGAGCAGGTAGTCGGGAAACGACGTGACCGCCGGCACCTTCCGGCGGTAGACGTCGAAGATGTACGACATCGATTGGAACGTGAAGAAGCTGATGCCGACCGGCAGCACGATCTCGAGCACCGGGACGCTCGCGGAGACGCCGAGGAAGCGCAGCAGCTCGACCGCGGACTCGAGGAAGAATCCCAGGTACTTGAAGTAGGCGAGGATGCCGAGATTGAAGGCGATGCTGCAGACCACCCAGGCGCGCCGGCCGCGAGGGGTCTTCGCGGCCGCGATTCCGCGCCCGGCGGTGTAGTCGACCAGCCCGGCCGCGAAGACCAGCGAGAGGAAGCGCCAGTTCCAGAAGCCGTAGAACACGTAGCTCGCGACGATCAGCAGGTAGTTCTGCCTGCGCCGGTCGAGAAAGCCGTAGAGCGCCAGCACCGTGCCGAGCAGCAGGACGAAGTCGAGCGAGTTGAACAGCACGGCTCAGCCGTCCCGCCCGAGCGGCCGCGCGACCGAAGCCCGCTGGACCGTCACCCGCGCCATCTTCCCCTCCGCCCCCGCATCCGTTCGCACGCCCGGCCGACCCTAGCGCCGGCTCACGGGTCCCGCCGGGGGGCGCGCGCGCAGTTCGGGGGCGTGGCGCCCGATCCGCGCGAACGCCTCGAGCAGGTCGTCCGTGTCGGAGTCGTCGCCGAGGAAGAGCTCGTGCGGCAGCCAGATCGACTCCTCGTTCGCGGCGCGCTCCGCGACCGGGAAGCGCTGGCCGGTGTACGAGATGCCCGCGCGCGACACCGGATTGGTGTAGGGGTCGGACGAGAAGAGCGGATCGTCGACCAGCGACGAGTAGAAGCGGCCGGAGCAGGGCACGCCCTCGGCGCGCAGCGCCAGGATCACGTGATCGCGGGGGACGGACGCGAACGCGGCCGGGTCGTAGCGGAGCACGAGCTGGTAGCTCGTGCGCTCGGTGACGCGAGCGTCGCGCGCCAGCGGGCGCAGGCCGGACAGCCCGGCGATCCCGCGCTCGAAGCGCTCCACCTGCCGGGCGCGGCGCAGGTTCTGTTCGGGCAGGCGGAGCAGCTGCGCGCGCGCCAGCGCCGCCTGGAACTCGGTCATGCGCAGGTTGTGGCCGAGCATCTGCTCCGGAAAGCCGTCGGAGCCGGGCTCCTTGCGGCCGCAGTTCACCAGCGACCAGAGGCGCGAGGCGATCGTCGCGTCGCTCGTCGTCACCACTCCGCCCTCGCCGCTCGTGAGCAGCTTCGTGCTCTGCAGCGAGAACGAGCCGGCCTGCCCGAGCGAACCCGCGCGCCTGTCGCGCCAGCGGGCGCCGTGCGCGTGGGCGCAGTCCTCGATCACGAGGAGCGAATTGCGCCCGGCCAGCGCGCCCAGCGCGTCCATGTCGGCGAGCGAGCAGGCCAGGTGCACCGGCAGGATCGCCGCGGTGCGGGGCGACAGCGCGGCCTCGACCGCGCGCGGGTCGAGGCAGTAGGAGTCGGGGTCGACGTCCGCGAAGACCGGCACGCAGCCGGCCGCGATGATTCCGCCGGCGGTACCCACGAACGTGTAGGCCGACGTGATCACCTCCGAGCCCGGCGGCACCCGCGCGGCCTGGAGCGCGAGCATCAGCGAGAACGTGCCGTTGGCGCAGGGCACCGCGTGCTGCGTGCCGACGAACGCCGCGAACTCGTCCGCGAAACCGCGCCCCTCCGTGTTCGGGCTCGGGTGGCCGCCCCAGTTCCCGCTCTCGAGCACGCGCAGCAGCGCCGCGCGCTCGGGCTCGCCGTGCTCGGGCCACGCCGGCCACGGCCGCGATCGCACCGGCGCGCCACCGTGGATTGCGAGCGCGGTCGTCCCTGCCATGTCCCCCCCAGATGTCGCGCAGACTCTACCACGCGTTTTGACACTCCGAGCGGGCCCCATGTAGGCTCCGCGCGTGCCCCAGAAGTACGTCCGTGTCGACGGTGTCGCGACGTTCGTGCAACACGTCGGCCCGACGACGCTGCCCGAACGTCCCCCTGCGCTGATGCGCGGCGAGACGATCATCTGTCTGCACGGGGCGAGCCCGAGTTCGGCGGAGTTCGTCGACCTGCTCGCGCGCCTCGAGCCCGCGCACAGCCCGCTCGCCTTCGACCGGCCCGGGCACGCGCGCTCCGGCGGCCTCGACGCGCTGCCGTCGGTCGCGCGCATGAGCGAGTTCACGCGCGCGTTCTGCGCGGAGCTCGGCATCGAACGCTGTGTTCTGCTCGGAGCATCGATGGGCGGCTGCATCGCGCTCGAGACCGCGGCGGCTGCACCGGGCCTCGTGCGCGCTCTCGTGCTGGTCGCGAGCCGTGCGCGCTTCCACGCCAGAGCCGAGCTGCTCGAGCGGCTGCGGCTGGTCACCGAGGGCAAGGCGCGGCGCGAGTTCGACCGCTCGGGCTACTCGCCAGCCGCCACGCCCGACGTGATGCGCCGCGGCTTCATGGAGGAGCTGAAGACCGACCCGCGCGTGCTGTACGGGAACATGCGCGCGCTCGACGGCTGGAACCGCGAGGACGAGCTCGCGCGCGTGTCGTGTCCGACGCTCGTCGTGGTCGGCGAGGACGACTCGGAAGACGTTCGCGCGCAGTCCGATCTGCTCGCTTCGCGCATCCCGCGCGCGCGCGAGGTCGTGATCCCGAAGTGCGGCCACCGCGTCGCGCTGGAACAGCCCGAGGCGCTGGCCGAGGCGGTGCTGGGCTTCCTCTCGGAGCTGGCGCGATGAGCCTCTCGCGCGCGGTCGCTCTCGCCGGCGTCTACGAGCACCCGACGCGCTGGGCGCCGGAGAAGACCGAATTCCAGATCATGGCCGAGTGCGCGCGCGGCGCGCTCTTTGACTGCGGCCTGGCCTTGCGCGACGTCGACGGCCTCTTCGCCGCGAGCATGTCGATGGGGCCGATGGGCATCGTCTCGCTGGCCGAGTACCTGAATCTGGCTCCCCGCTACCTCGACGGCACGAACTTCGGCGGCTCCTCGTTCGTGGCGCACGTCAGCCACGCCGCGGCGGCGATCCACGCCGGGCTCTGCGAGGTCGCGCTCGTCCTGTACGGCAGCACCGCGGCGTCCAATGCCGTGGCGATCGGAACCGGAATGGGCGGGGGCCGCGACGCCGGCTCGTCCTTCGTGTCGCCGTACGGACTCACGACGGTGGGAAGCTACGCGCTCGTCGCCCAGCGCCACATGGAGCGCTACGGGACGACCTCGGCCCAGCTCGCCGAGATCGCCGTCACCATGCGGCGTCACGCGGGACTGAATCCGAACGCGAAGATGCGAAGGCCGATCAGCGTCGACGACGTGCTCGGAAGCCGCATGATCTCGCGCCCCCTGCACCTGCTCGACTGCTGCATCATCAGCGACGGGGGCGGGGCGCTGATCGTGACCAGCGCGGCGCGCGCCCGGGACCTCGCCAAGCGCCCCGTGCTTCTGCTCGGCTGCGGCGAGGCCGTGCGCCACCAGGAGCTCGGCGCGCCCGACCTGCTCACGATCGCCGCGAAACAGTCCGGCGAGCAGGCCTTCGGCATGGCCGGGGTGACGCGGAGCGACGTCGATCTCTGCGCGATCTACGACTCGTTCACGATCACCGTGCTCGCCACGCTCGAGAACCTGGGCTTCTGCAAGCCGGGCGAAGGGGGGGACTTCGTCTCGAACGGTCGGATCGGGCTCGGCGGCGAGCTGCCCGTGAATCCCGACGGCGGCGGGCTCTCCTCGAACCATCCCGGAATGCGCGGGATCTTCCTGGTGATCGAAGCGGTGAAGCAGCTTCGCGGCGAGTGCGGCGAGCGGCAGGTCGCGGACGCGCGGATCGCGCTCGCGCACGGCACCGGCGGAACGCTCGGCGTGGCGCACAGCGGCGCGACGCTGATCCTGGCGAGGGACTGATGGCGCGCGAGATCGACCACCCCAAGCCCGTCGCAGACTGGGAGACGCGCGGCTACTGGGAGGGAGCGGGGCGACACACTCTGGTGCTGCAGCGCTGCCGGAGCTGCGGAGTCGTCCAGCACCGGCCGCGCGCGCTCTGCGTGAGCTGTCTCTCGTCGGAGATCGAGCATTTCGAGGCGAGCGGCCGCGGGAGCGTCTGGACCTTCACCGTGACCGAGCAGAACCAGGTACCCCCGTTCCGCGACGCCACGCCCTACGTGCTCGCCTACGTCGAGCTCGAGGAGGGGCCGCGGCTGCTCTCGAACGTCGTCGGCTGTCCGCCGGACTCGGTGCGGATCGGCATGCCGGTGGTGGCCGAGTTCCGCTCGGACGCCGACGGGCTCGCGGTTCCTGTCTTCCGCCCGGCATGATCCTCGATCTGCACAACCACTCGATCGTCTCCGACGACGGGCGAGCGAAGGTCGAGAACTACTGTCAGTGGATCCGCAAACGCGAGATCCCGCTCGACGGATTCGTGCTCACCGAGCATCGGCAGTTCGACGACGTCTCCGACTACCGAGCGCTCGAGGACGAGTACGGAATCCTGATCCTGAAGGCCTCCGAGGTAGAGACGGACTACGGCCACGTGCTCGTGTTCGGCGTGAACGACGACATGCGCGCGGCCTACGACTTCACGCGCATCGATCTGCCGCTTGCGCTGGTGCTGCGCGAGACCGAGCGCTGCGGCGGGGTCGCCGTCCCGTGCCACCCGGGCCGGCCGCGCGTCGGTCTCTTCGATCACTTCGACGCGAAGGGCGTGGTCGCAGGGGTGGGCGTGATCGAGACGCTGAACGGCGGAAGCCGTGGCGAGGAGGACGCCCGTGCCCTCGCGCTGGCGCAGGCCCACGGCTACCGTGGGATCGGCGGGAGCGACGCGCACATCGTGAGCCAGATCGCGCGCTGCGTGACGCGCTTCCCGCGCGAGATCCGCGACGGGGAGGGGCTGGTGGAATCGCTTCGAGCGGGAGACTTCGAGGCCGTGTCATGGAAGTAGACGTCGAGAAGCTGAAGCGAGACTGGACCGGATTCACGTTCGACACCGCCGAGTTCGAGGTGAGCGCCTCGGACCTGGTCTCGTTCGCGTCGGCCTGCGGCGAGACGGCGAAGCGCTACACCGACCCCGCGGATCCCGACTTCCGGGCCGTGCCGAACTACACCTCGCGCTACGTGGGGCGCCGGATCCTGCCGGACAGCTTCCCGCGGCTCGGCAGCGGCTACGGCTTCGACGCGGGCAAGTGCGTGACTCCGATCGCGCCGATCCGCCCCGGCGACAAGGTCGTGGCCAAGAGCCAGATCCACGACATCTACACCAAGACGGGTCGCTCGGGCACGATGCTCTTCATCGTGCACCGGATGGAGTTCTCGAACCAGCGCGGCGAGCCGGTCTCGGTGGTCGACTGGCGCATGGTGCAGCAGGAGCGGGGAGCGAGATGAGCCTCGGTTACGACGACGTGGACTTCGGCGCGGAGCTCCCGCCCACGGCTCCGGACGTGACGCTGGCCACCGTGCGCCGCTTCACCGCGGCGGCGGGAATGACGTTCGGGCGCTTCAACGCCCACGACGAGGCGCGCAAGGAAGGGCTGCCCGGCGCGATCGTGCCGGGGATCATGAGCCAGGGAATCCTGGTGGCGCTGATCCACCGCTGGGCGCCGCGCGCCGTAGTGCGCAAGATCGACACGGTGTTCCGCGCGCCGATCTCGGTCGATTCCCACCCGGTCGCGCGCGGCGTCGTCACGGACAAGAACGACGAGACGCGCACGATCGAGATCGACCTCACGATCCAGAACGAGGCCAAAGAGACGCGCGTCGTCGGAACCGCGACCGTCGAGCTCCCGTAGCCGGCCATCTCGAGCCGCCGCTGGCGGATCCGTCGCACACCGGACGCAAACGGGCAATGCGACTTCGCGCGGGCTCTAAATCGCTTCTGCTCCGTCGCCGAGAAAGACTCGTGACCGAGAAACTGCACCCGCGCGTGATCCTCTCGCTCGCTCCGCCGCAGAGCTACGTGCCGCTCGCGCGTCTGAAGCTGTCGCAGGCCGGCTACTCCGTGGTGTCGGAGGATCGCTGGGAGGCGCACTACGCCCACGTCGGGCGCTCGCCCGATCTGGTGATCGTCGACGTCGAGCGCGCGAGCGAGCTCTCCGGTCTGCCGGGAATCCTGCTCTACTCCCGGGGGCAGAACGTGCCCTGGGCGGCGAGCGCGATCGGATCGATCGAGCGCCCCGCCGGCTTTCACGACCTGTACCGGCTGGTGCAGACGGCGCTCGAGCCGAATCCCCGCGCCACGCCGCGCGTCGCGACCAGCATTCCCGCGCGCGTGCGGGGTTCTGCGGGAAGCGAGGAGGCGCGGGTCGTCTCGCTCTCGCGCGGGGGCTGCCTGCTTCGCCGCGAGAACCCGCCCGACGCGGGCGAGGAGGTCGCGCTGGAGTTCGAGCTGCCGCGCTACGGAAAGCTCGAGATCGTCGGTCGGACCGTCTATCGGCGCGTGCAGGAGGTCGGGCTCGTGTTCCGCAATCTCTCCGTTCCGGCGAGCCGCGGAATCCAGAGCTTCGTCGAGGAGCGGATGCTCGCGGAGTGATCCGCGGCCAGCCGCTTCTAGCCGATCGCCTTCGCCTCGCGAAGCTTCGCGATCTCGTCGGCACCGAAGCCCCAGTCGGCCAGCGCCTCGTCGGTGTGCTCCCCCACGCGCGCCGGCGGCCTCTGGATGCCCGAGTCCGTGCGGCTGAAGCGCGGCGACGGCCGCGGCTGCTCGACGCCGGAGAGCGCGACGAAGCTGCCGCGCGCGACGTTGTGCGGGTGGCGGCGCGCCTCCGAGATCGAGAGCACCGGCGCGAAGCAGACGTCGCTGCCTTCCATGATCTGGCACCACTGCGCGCGCGTCTTCGTCTTGAACACCGCGGCCAGCCGCTGCTTCAGCTCGGGCCAGCGCGCGCGGTCCATCTGCGGACCGAGCTCCGCAGCGTCTAGCCCCGTGCGCGCGAGCAGCTCGGCGTAGAACTGCGGCTCGATCGAGCCGATCGAGACGAACAGGCCGTCGCTCGTCTCGTACACGTCGTAGAAGTGCGCGCCGCCGTCGAGCAGGTTCGTGCCGCGCTGCTCGCTCCACCAGCCCGACTGCTGCGCGGAGTGGAAGATCGTCATCAGCGTGGCCGCGCCGTCCACCATCGCGGCGTCGACGATCTGTCCCTTGCCCGAGCGATTGCGCTCGAGCAGCGCGCAGACCATGCCGAAGGCCAGCAGAAGTCCGCCGCCGCCGAAATCGCCCACCAGGTTCAGCGGTGGCGTCGGCGGCTGGCCGCGGCGTCCGATCGGGTCGAGCGCGCCCGCGAGCGCGATGTAGTTGATGTCGTGTCCGGCAGCCTGCGCGAGCGGTCCCGTCTGCCCGAACCCGGTCATGCGGCCGTAGACGAGAGCGGGGTTCCGCGCCAGGCAGACCTCGGGTCCGAGGCCGAGGCGCTCCATCACTCCGGGGCGGAAGCCCTCGAGCAGGCCGTCCGCGCGGTCCGAAAGCCGAAGCACTGCCGCCACACCGGCTTCGCTCTTCAGGTCGACGGCGATGCAGCGCCGGCTGCGCGAGAGCAGATCGCCCGATGCATCGCCCGGACCGACACGCGCCAGGCGCTCGACGCGCAGGACCTCGGCGCCCATGTCGGCGAGCATCATGGCGCAGAACGGCCCGGGGCCGATCCCCGCGATCTCGACGATTCGCAGCCCCGCGAGCGGTCCCATCCGCGGCGAGCATACGGGCGCCGCCGGAGGCCTGGCAAACCGCGGCCGAGGGGCGTTACGCAAGCAAACTTGCGGTGGGAGACGGCGATTTGCCGCCAACATTCCGATCAGTCCCGACATCACCAGCGCCGATAGAGCAATCAGCGCGGTGATATCGCGCCGAAGACTGCCATGACCCGCCACTGGCACAGCCTGATCACACCGATTCGCGACGAGGATCTTCCCGATCTGTGGAAGCTCCTGACGCGCGGCGGACGGCTCATGTGCGCCGTCTTCGCGCTGGCGCTCTTGCCGTTCACCCTCGCATGTCTGGTGACCGGAGACATCGATCCGCGCCGGGCGATCGCGTTTCACGCCACGGCTCAGGTCGCGGCCTGGGCGTGCTGCATCGGCGCGAGAACCCCGTGGGGCCGGCGTCACGCCTCGGTGCTCCTGTTCGTGCTCGTCTCGGTCGTGAACGCGGGGCTCCTGCTCGCGGGCGTCCAGACACTTTCCGGTGGCAACCCGCTTCGGACGTTCGGTCTGCTCTCGCCGCTCTTGATGGCGTGCCTGGCTCCGTGGCGGCCGTCGCTGTCGCTGTTGCTCGCGGTCGAGATGGCGGTGATCTACCTCGCCTCGCTTCAGATCGCGCCGGACCCCGCCAGCGGCGGCGTGGCCGCCTCGCTCGGGGTCGCCGCGCTCTCCGGCGTCGCCGGAGCGCTGACCTGCCAGACCCACCGGACCGTCTGGGCGTCGCTGCACGTCGCGCAGGCCAAGGCGGACGATGCCTGCAGGAAGGCGCTGGCGGCCGACCGGGCCAAGTCCGAGTTCCTGGCGAACATGAGCCACGAGATCCGGACGCCGCTCACCGCGATCCTCGGCTTCACCGACGAGCTGATCGACGAGGCGCTTCGCACGCGGCGCCCGGCGGGACCCGATCCGGCGCTGCTCACCGTGAAGCGGAACGGCCAGCACCTGCTCGCGGTCGTGAACGACATCCTCGACCTCTCGCGCATCGAGGCCGGAAAGTTCTCCGTGGCCAGCGTCCCGTGCTCTCCGGTGCAGATCGTCTCCGACGTGGTTGCGCTGCTGCAGCCGCGGGCGCTCGAGAAGCAGCTCCGCCTCGAGACCCGCTTCCGCGGCCCGATCCCGGAGCAGATCCAGTCCGATCCGACGCGGCTGCACCAGATCCTGGTGAATCTGGTCGGCAACGCGATCAAGTTCACCGAGCACGGCGGCATCACGCTGCGGCTCGAGCTGCTTCCCCCGACGTCGGCGAGCGGACCGCTCCTCGCGATCGAGGTGGTGGATACCGGGATCGGCCTTTCGGACGCGGACCAGGTGCGGATCTTCGAGGCGTTTGCCCAGGCCGATGCCACGCTCACACGCCGCCACGGCGGCAGCGGCCGATCAAGCAACTTCTTTTCTGTAGCAGCCGATGGACGTCCGATTCTTCGCCTTCCTGGATTCCTTTCCGGATTACGCGGGATTTGAGTGTTTTCTCTCGGAGGCTCTCCGCTGAGCCGGCGGATCCG
>VGRW01000081.1 GCA_016875225.1 Deltaproteobacteria bacterium | reverse complement strand
CGCTGGTTCACCACGCAGTTCTTGTGCGAGTGCAGATACTCGATCGGGTCTTCGATCGTGATGATGTGGTGGTTGTGCTCGCTGTTGATCTTGTCGATGATCGACGCGAGCGTCGTCGACTTGCCCGAGCCGGTGGGCCCCGTGACCAGGATCAGCCCGCGCGGCTTCTGCGCCAGCTTCTCGATCACCGGCGGCAGTCCGAGCTCCTCGAAGGTGAGGATCTTGAACGGGATGGTGCGGAACGCGGCGGCGACCGCGCCGCGCTGAACGAAGACGTTCGCCCGGAACCGCGCGAGGCCCTTCACGCCGAACGAGAGATCGAGCTCGCTCTGCGCCTCGAAGCGGTGCTTCTGCGAGTCGGTGAGGATCGAGTAGACCGCCTGCTTGGTGTCCTGGGGCGTCAGCGGGTCCATTCGCAGCGGCACGAGCTTGCCATCGACCCGGATCTGGGGCGGGCTGCCCGTGGTCAGGTGCAGGTCCGACGCGCCTTTCTCGATCATTGCCTTCAGAAGCTGGTGAAGATTCGCCATCGCCTTCCTAATCGTCCCGAGCCGAGACGCGGAACACCTCCGAAAGAGTCGTTCCGCCCTCGAGCACCTTGTTCAGCGAGCTGCGCCGCAGCGTGCTCATGCCGCCGCGGATCGCCTCGCGCTTGATCTCGGTTGAACTAGCGCCGTTCAGGACGAATTCCTTGAGCGTTTCGGTCAGAACCATGACTTCGTAGACGGCGACGCGGCCCTTGAAGCCGGTGTCGGAGCAATTCGCGCAGCCCGCGCCCTTGACGGGACGGCACTTCGCCGCCTCCTCCGCCGAGAGGCCCGCCTGCTGCAGCTCCTCGCGCGTGACGCTCGGGTCGTCCTGCTTGCAGTCCGGACAGACGCGCCGCGCGAGCCGCTGGGCCACGATGCAGTTCACGGAGCTCGCGACCAGGAACGGCTCGATGCCCATGTTGAGCAGCCGGTTGATCGTGCTCGGCGCGTCGTTGGTGTGCAGCGTCGAGAGGACCATGTGACCGGTGAGCGCGGCGGGGATGGCGATCTCCGCCGTCTCGAAGTCGCGAATCTCGCCGACCATGATGATGTCCGGGTCCTGGCGCAGGAAGGCGCGCAGGGCGGCCGCGAAGTTCAGCCCGATGTCCTCCTTCATCTGCACCTGGTTGATGCCGGCGAGGTTGAACTCGACCGGGTCCTCCGCGGTGGAGATGTTCTCGGAGGTCTTGTTCAGCTCGGATAGAGCCGAGTACAGCGTCGTCGTCTTGCCGGAACCGGTCGGCCCGGTCACCAGGACCATCCCGAAGGGCTGATGGATCGAGGTCTTGAAGTCCCGCAGCTGCGGCTCCTCGAAGCCGAGCTTGGTCATGTCGAGCTGCAGGTTCGACTTGTCGAGGAGACGCATGACGATCTTCTCGCCGAAGAGCGTCGGCAGGACGGAGACGCGGTAATCCATCTCCTTGCTCTTGCCCATCTTCAGCTTGATGCGGCCGTCCTGCGGCAGCCGCCGTTCGGCGATGTCGAGATTAGCCATGATCTTCATGCGCGAGGTGAGCGGATTGCGCAGCTTGCGCGGCGGCTTCATCACCTCGTACAGCACGCCGTCGATGCGGTAGCGGACGCGGAAGTCCTTCTCGTACGGCTCGACGTGGATGTCCGAGGCGTTTTTCTTGATCGCGTCGGTCAGGATCACGTTCGCGAGCTTCACGACGGGCGCGTCCTCGACCGCCTTCTCGAGCTCCTCGAGGTTCGTCCCGTCCTCGCCGCCGACGATCTCGAAGTCCTCGTCGTCGAACCCGGCCATGACCTCTTCGAGGTTCTGGGCCGCGTCGTAGTAGCGCTCGATCGCGCGCCGGACGGACGCTTCTGCGGCGACGACGACCTCGACGTTGTAGCCGGTCAGGAACTTGACGTCGTCGATC
Organism: Deltaproteobacteria bacterium; assembly: GCA_016875225.1. NCBI lineage: Bacteria > Pseudomonadati > Myxococcota > Myxococcia > Deltaproteobacteria bacterium. The sequence goes on along the minus strand of VGRW01000081.1, from coordinate 13,333 downwards.
GCGAAGATGTTGGACGGGTCGCTCATCGCGATGATCAGCGTCGATCCCGCGCGATTCACCGGCAGGATCAGGTGCTTGTTCGCGACGTCTTCCGGGATCAGCGCGATGACCTCGGGGTCGACCTCGAAGTCGTTGAGCTCGATGGTCGGAACGCCGTACTGCCCGGAGACCGCGTCCGCCACGGCCGTCTCGGCGACGAAGCCGAGCTTGGTGATCTGGTAGCCGACGCGCGTGCCACTCGTGCGCGCCTCTTCCTTGGCGCGCTTGAGCTGCTCCTGCGACAGGAGGTTCTTCTGTACGAGGAGCTCGCCGATCCGATCGTTCAACGCCCCCTCCACAGCCGCGGATCCGCTTCAGACGAATCCCGAGAAGTCCTGGGTTTGCGCTGAGTTATCGGTGGGGTTCTGAGCCAGCTTTACCGAGCCGCGGGGCCATGAGCTCGCCCAGACGGGCACCGCTCTGCGCGGCGACCACCGAGCCGATCAGCGTCACCGGGATCCAATAGGCGAGGTGGACCACGGTTCCGTAGGCCACCGCCACCGAGCGCCCCACTCCGAAGAGCCCGAGCGCCTCGCGGCAGGCGAAGTGGAACACTCCGAAGAAGCCAGGCGCCGACGGCGCCGCGACCGCGAGCGCGACGAAGACGTTGGTCGTGAAGGTGGCCAGCACGAGCTGCCGGAGCGGAAGCTCGATTCCGAACGCCCGCAGCCCGAGCAGGAATGGCGCCGGCAGCACGACGCCCCAGAGGACCAGACTGTGGAGGACCACGCGGGAGGTCGCGCGGAACCCGCGCAGACCGGCGAGCCCGCGACACACCTCGGTGACCAGGTCCATCACGCGCGCTCTCCACGCGATCGGGAGCACCCGGAGCGCGCCATCCAGGAGCGCGAGCGTCCGCCGCTCGTCCACGCGCAGGGCGACGATCAGCGCGATCGGGACGAACGTGAACAGGGCGAAGATCCCCGCCCCGGAGCTGACCCAGGCGGGCATCGCCTTCGCGTGCAGGAGCAGCACGATCCCCCCCATCAGGGACACGCAGGTGAAGTCGATCGCCCGCTCCAGCACCAGCGTCCCGAGCGCCGCCGCACCGCTGACCTCGGTCTCGCGCGCCAGCAGCCAGGGCCGCGCGAGCTCTCCGAGGCGGAACGGAAGCACGTTCACCGCCATGAACGCCAGCGCCGTGGCGCGAAACAGCGAGCGCAGCGGCAGCGGCTCCGGCGCGAGCGATAGCGCGAGCCAGCGCCAGCGCACGGCGCGCAGCCACAATCCGAGCACGTGGAAGGGGACCATCGCGAGCACGATCCACGGGTCCGCGTCGCCGATGTGCTTGGCGACGTCGCGAAGATCGACGTCGTGAAGCGTGTAGACGATCGCCGCCACGGGAATGCCGACGCCCAGCCAGACCCGCCAGTCGAGCAGCGAGCGCAGACGCGCGCCCCGCCCGCCTCGAGGCACGGGAGCGGAGCTCAACTGGGGCTGGCCGCGAGCAGCCGACGCGCCTCCGCGGCGTCGAGCGCGATCTGGCGCGCCAGCTCTTCCGGGCCCGAGAAGCGCCGCTCGGCGCGAATCCGCCTTGCGAAGGCGACCGCGATGCGTCGCTCGTAGAGATCGCCCGCGTAATCGAGCAGGTGGGTCTCGACCAGGACGCGTCCCGGCTCGAACGTGGGGCGCGTTCCGATGTTGGTCACGGCCGGGTGCGCGACGGAGCCGGGCCGGTCGCCCTCGAGGAAGGCCACGCGCGTGGCGTAGACGCCGTTCGCGGGCAGCAGCTCGTTCTCGGGCGCCAGATTCGCGGTCGGAAAGCCGAGCGTCCGACCGCGCCGGTCGCCCTGCACCACGCGTCCCCAGATGGTGTACTCGCGGTCGAGACAGCGCGAAGCCTCCTCGACGTCGCCGCGAAGCAGGCAGCGCCGCACGCGCGTGCTCGAGACGTCGTCGTCGCCGACCCGCACCTGTCCGATGATCTCGACGCGAATCCCGTGCTCGGCGGCGCTGTCCCGCAGCCAATCGCCCGAGCCCGCCCTGCCCTTGCCGAAGTGGAAGTCCCGGCCGACGAAGATCTCGGCCGGTCCGACCCGCGCGACGATCACGTCGCGCAGAAACTCCTCGGGAGAGAGCGCGGCGAAGGCGTGATCGAACGCCTCCCGCACCAGCACGTCGATTCCAATGCTCTCGAGCTCCGAACGAAGCTGCCCGCGCGTCATCAGGCTCGGCTGCGCCTGTTCGGGAAACAGCAGCCGGCGCGGGTGCGGATCGAAGGTGTACAGCGCCGAGTCTCGGCCGAGCTCCGCGGCGCGAGCCAGAACCGCGTCGAGCAGCGCGCGGTGGCCCAGATGCAGGCCATCGAAGTTCCCGACCGTGAGCACGCAGCCGCGGGCGGACCCGTCGAGTGAGCCACTTCCCTCGAAGACACGCATGCGGCCTGATACTTAGAGACTCCCTCCCTTGCTTGCAACGGCACGCGACCCGGCGGAGAGGCGCTATGCTTCGAGCGTGAGGATCATCGCCCGACACCTTCTGCGCGAGTTCGCGCAGACCTCCGCGGCGGTCCTGGCCGGATTGCTCGTCATGTGGGCCGCGGCCGACCTGCTGCTCCACGTCGACGAGCTGGCCCGAGACATCGGCCGCGGCCTGCGCGAGGTCGCGCTGCGCGGCCTTCCCGTCCTGCCGGTCGCGCTGCCGATCTCGTGCGTCGTCGGCGCGGTGCTCTGCCTGGCCCGGGCCGCGCGGAACTCCGAGCTCGCGGCGATCCGCGCCGGGGGCATCCGGCTGCAAGCGGCGCTCGCGCCGATCCTGCTGGCCTGCGCGCTGGCCGCCGTGTGTCTCTCCGTCTTCGAGGACCGGGTGCTGGTGCCCGCGCGCACGCTCCTCGAGCAGGGGCAGGGAGAGGACGGACGAAACGAGGTCCGCACGCCGGAGCGTCGGCTCGAGCGCTGGTGGTTCGCCTCCGGACCTTCGATCTTCTCCGCTTCGAGCTACGACCCGAAGGAGCGCGTGCTTCGGGACGTGACCGTCTTCCGCTTCGACGAGCAGCGCGCAATTCGCGAGCGCATCGACGCGAAGAGCGCCGCAAACCTGTCGGGCGACACCTGGGAGATCCGCGACGCGAACGTGATGGAGTTTCCGGCCGGGGGGGGCATCGATCGGAGAAGCGCTCTCGCCCTGCGACTCGACCTGGGCATCAGCGGCAAGGAAATGGCGAGGGCCTCGCGCCAGCCGGGCTGGATGACGCTGCGCCAGCTCGCGCGCCAGATCCGCAAGAGCGCCGGCGATGCCGCCGAGGTCGCCAGGCTCGAGCTCGCCTTCCACAGCCGGCTCGCGCAGCACTTCGCCGTGCTGATCCTCGTGCTGCTCGCGCTTCCGTTCGCCGCCGGGGATTCGCGAGCCGAGTCACTCCCCCGCGCGCTGCTGCGCTCGCTGCTCGCCGCGGCGGGATTCTGGCTCGCCTGGACCCTCGCGCTGCTCGCGGGAAGAAGCGGCGCGATTCCTGCCGCCGTCCTGGTCTGGGGCGTGACGCTCTCGGCGCTCGCGCTCGGTTACCTGCGCTTCCGGACCATCCAGGACTGAGCTTCAGGGCTTCGGGCTGGTCGGCGGCCGCGGATCGAAGAGGTACTTGAGGAAGCTCGAGCCGCGGGAGAGCACCAACGTCGTCTCCCGGTCCAGTGACTTCCGATAGGCCTCCAGGCTGCGAACGAAGGCGTAGAACTCGGGATCGCTGCCGTACGTGTCCGCGTAGATGCGCGCCGCCTCGGCGTCGCCTTCTCCGCGCAATCGCAGCGACTCGCGCTCCGCTCCGGCCAGGATGACCTGGCTCTCGCCCTCGGCCTGCGAGCGGATCCCGCGCGCCTGCTGTTCGCCCTCGGCGCGGAACCTCATCGCGTAGCGGCGCCGCTCCGTTCGCATGCGCTCGTAGACGCGGTCGAGGTTTGCGGTGGGATAGATCGCGCCGCCGATTCGAACGTCGACGACGACGACGCCCAGCGGCTCGAGCGAGGCGGCGGCGCCGGCGACGATCTCGCGCTGAACCTCGTCGCGTCGCTCCGAGAGCAGGTCGCGTAGCGTGTGTTTGTTCACCGCCTCGCGCACCTCGCTGTAGCTGAGCTCGTCGATCCGCTGCAGCGCCGCGGCCTCGCTGCGGTTCGACTCGAAGAAGCGCTGCGGGTTCGCGATGCGCCAGATCACGTAGTAGTCGACGTCCACGAGCGTCCGGTCGACGGTATTGAGCGAGTGCGGCGTGGAGTGGAAGTGCAGGTTGCGTCGCTCGTAGCGGTAGAACTCGTGCAGGAACGGCACGCGCAGGTACCAGCCGGGCTCGACCAGGTTCGCCTGGTTCAGCGAAATTCCGAACACGCTCGGCTCGGGCTCGTTCAACAGGGTGCGGAACCCCTGCTCTCGCTCGTCCAGGATCACCACGCAGAACAGCGACGCGACCGCGAGCGTGAGCGCGACCAAGAGGACGGGAAGCCAGCGGCTCATTTCGCGGCTCCTCGCCGCTCGAGCGGCAGATACGGAACGACCCGATCGGCCGGGTCCTCTTCCATGATCATCTTGTCCATTCCGGGGAGGATCTCCTCCATCGTCTCGAGATAGAGCCGCTCGCGAGTCACGGCGGGCGCCCGCTGGTACTCGGCGAGCAGCGCGGAGAACCGGGACACCTGACCCTCGGATTCCAGGATGCGCTGCTCGCGATAGGCGCGGGCCTGGTTCAGGACCTCCTCGGCGCGACCCCGCGCCTCGGGAACCACCTTGTCCGCGTACCCTTGCGCCTCGAGCACCGACCGCTCGCGATCCTGTGAGGCGCTGGCGACGTCGGCGAACGCTTCCCGGACCGCGGCGGGCGGATCCACGTCCTGGAGCTGGACGCTCTGCACGTGAACACCCGCGCGGTACCCGTCGAGCTGGCTCTGCAGAAGTGCGCGGATCTCGTCCTGGATCGGCCCGCGCTGGGTCAGCACGAGATCGACGGGGCTGCGCCCGATCACCGCGCGGACGCTCGCGCGCGCAGCGTCGCGGATCACGTCTTCGCGCTCCTCGGAGCGGATTCCGAACAACCAGTCGCGCAGATCCCCGATCCGGTACTGGACCACGAAATCGACGTCGACCAGGTTCTCGTCACCGGTCAGCATCGCCTTCTCCTCGGGATGCTCCTCGATCTCCGGCGGCGGGCCGAGCGACTTCGTGCGGTAGCCGAACTCCTCGCGAAGCGTCGTCGTGACCCGCTGCTTGAACACCGACTCGAGTCCCTGCGCGTGCCAGAGGAATCGCCCTGGATCGACCGTCCGCTGGTAGCGCCCGAGCCGGAGCACGACGGCCTGCTCGTCGGGCGCGACGTCGTAGAAGCCGGTCGCGGCCCAGACGGCGAGCGCGGCCAGAAGCACCAGAACCGGAAGAACGCGGAGCGCGCGCAACATCTCCCCCCGACCTCAGCTCTTCGCTTTGTTTCGCGCCGCGTCGACCAGCGGCGCGAGCAGATCCATGGGCATCGGAAACAGGATCGTCGAGTTGTGCTCGACCGCGATCTCCGAGAGCGTCTGCAGATAGCGAAGCTGCAGCGTGTAGGGCGACTGGACCATCACGTCCGACGCTTCGCGCAATCGCTGCGACGCCTCGAACTCACCCTCCGCGTGGATCACCTTCGCACGCCGCTCGCGCTCGGCCTCGGCCTGCTTGGCCATCGCGCGCTGCATCTCCTGCGGCAGATCGATGTGCTTGATCTCGACCGCGCGGACCTTCACGCCCCAGGGGTCCGTGCCGCGGTCGAGCTCGGTCTGCAGCTGGTGGTTGATCCGCTCCCGGTCGGCCAGGAGATGATCGAGCTCGCACTGCCCGCAGACGCTGCGCAACGTGGTCTGCGCCAGCTGCGAGGTCCCGTACATGAAGTTCTCGACCTTGATGATCGCGTGGTCCGGGTGTACGACCCGGAAGTAGAGCACGGCGTTCACCTTCACCGAGACGTTGTCGCGCGTGATCACGTCCTGGGGGGGCACGTCCATGACCACTTCGCGCAGGCTGACCTTGATCAGCTGGTCGATCCCCGGAATCACGATGCGGATCCCCGCGCCCTTCACCGACTGGAACCGGCCCAGGCGGAACAGCACGCCCCGCTCCCACTCCGCGAGCACGCGCACCGACGAGAACAACAGCGCCAGGAGCAGGAAGACCGCGATCGCGATCGGTGTGAATCCCACTTATCCGTCCCCTTTCTTGCTCGCCTCGAGGCGAGTCACGCGAAGCTCGAGGCCGTTCACGGACAGGATGCGAACCTTCTCGCCGCGGCGCACGGGCTCGTCCGCGATCGCTTTCCACAGCTCGCTCTCGACCTGCACGAGCCCCTCGGGGGCGAGGTCGGTGTCGGCGATGCCCGTCTCCGTCGCGAGCCGCTCCGCGCCCGAGAACGGCGCCCGCGCCTGCGCGCGCCCGACCGCGAAGGCGACCGCGCCGAGCACCGCGGCGAGCGAGGCGAGCGCGGGCACGATCGCGCGCCAGAACGGAAGCGCGAGATCCGTGAGCTCCGGCACCCGGAACACCAGCCATGCGCCCCACGCGAGCGCGATCAGGCCGACGGTGAAGAGGATGCCGAAGCTCGCGACGTGGACCTCGGCGATCAGGAGCGCGATTCCGCCGAGCACGAGCAGCAGCCCGACCCAGTTGAACGGGATCACCTGGAGCGCCGTGGCCGCGAGCAGCAGACAGATGGCGCCCATCACCCCGGGGAAGATCAGCCCCGGATTCTGCAGCTCGACGTAGAGCCCGAGCACGCCGAGCAGGAAGAGCAGCCCCACGATCTGCGGGTCCGCGATCACCGCGAAGATCCGGTTCATGAAGCCCATCTCGATCCGCACGATCCTCGCGTCCCTGGTCGCGAGCGTGACCTCGCGGCCCGCGACGTCGAGCTTGCGCCCGTCGATCTTCTGCAGCAGATCGTCGAGGTCGCTCGCGATCAAGTCGATCACGTTGCGCTCGAGCGCTTCGCTCGCGTTGATCGCGACCGAGCGGCGCACGGCGTCGGCCGCCCATTCGACGTTGCGCTTGCGCTCCTGCGCGATCGCCTCGATGAAGGCGGTCGTCATGTTCTCGACCTTCTCCTCCATGAAGTCGTCGCGCCGCGGCGCGTCCTTCGCGTCGCGCTCGCCCGGCTCGGCCGGGCGGGGATTCGACCCGCCGAGCGTCACGGGGTGCGCGGCGCCGATCGTCGAGCCCGGAGACATCGCCGCGACATGACCCGCGAGGGTCAGGAACGTGCCCGCGGACGCGGCCCAGGCGCCGCGCGGCGAGACGAAGACCACGACGGGGATCTCCGCGTTCAGGATCGCGGTCACGATGTCCTTGGTCGTCGAGACCAGGCCCCCCGGCGTATCGAGCTCGATCACGAGCGCCTCGGCGCCATCCGCGCTCGCGGCCTCGAGCGAGCTCGACACATAGTCGCCGATCGCCGGATTGATCCCGCCGTCGATGCGGATCACGGTCACGGTTGCGCGCTCGGCGAGAGCGGATCCGGGCGATCCGACCACGAGCAGGAGCACGAGAGCGCGCCCGAGCGCGCGAATCATCGTCTCCGGACCTCGAGCACGCGGTCCAGGATGCTCCCGGCGATCTCGCTCTTCCGCGCCACCGGGACCGCTCGCACGTCCTCGGCGCGCGGACCGACGATCAGCACCTCGTTTCGATCGGCGTCGAAGCCGATGTCGGCGCGCGAGACGTCGTTGGCCACGATCAGGTCGCAGCCCTTGCGGGCGAGCTTGGCTCGGGCGTTCGCGAGCAGATCGTTGGTCTCGGCGGCGAAGCCGACCACCGTGGTGCTTCCGCGGCTCGCGACGACCTCGGCGAGGATGTCGGGATTCTTCACCAGCGAGAGCGAGAGCGTGTCCTGCTTCTCGCGCTTGATCTTGATCGCCTCGGCGCGCTCGGGCGCGTAGTCGGCGACGGCCGCTGCGAGAATCGCGATCGTCGCGCGCGGCAACGCCGCGAGCACCGCTTCGCGCATCTCGACCGCCGTCTCGACGTCGATCCGCTGCACGCCCCAAGGTGTCGGGAGCGCGACCGGACCGGACACGAGCACGACCTCGGCGCCGCGTCGCGCGGCGGCCTCGGCGATCGCGAATCCCATCCGGCCGGACGAGCGATTGGTGATCACGCGAACCGGGTCGATCGGCTCCGACGTCGGCCCCGCGTTCACCAGCACGACCTCGCCGCGAAGCGCAGGCTCCGTCCTGCACTGCTCGATCACAGCCAGGATCGCCTCGAGCTCGACGAGCCGCCCCTCGCCGACCCAGCCGCAGGCGAGCTCGCCCTCGCCGGGTCCGACGATCCTCGCGCCGCGCTTGGCGAGCGTGTCGAGATTCGCCTGCGTCGCCGGGTGCCGGTACATGTTCACGTTCATCGCCGGCGCGACGACGAGCGGCGCGCGCGTGGCGAGCGCGAGCGTCGAGAGCAGATCGTCCGCAAGCCCGTGCGCGAGCTTCGCGAGCACGTTCGCGGTCGCGGGGACGACCGCGAAGACCTCCGCCCAGTCCGCGAGCTCGATGTGCGAGATCTCCGACTCGGCCGACGCCTCGAGCAGCTGATGGCGCACGGGAGCTCCCGAGAGGGTCTGAAGCGTGAGCTTCGAGACGAACTCGAGCGCGTTCGCGGTGGCGACCACGCGCACCTCGTGACCGCGCGCTCGCAGCATGCGCACCAGCTCACACGCCTTGTAGGCCGCGATACCGCCCGAGACCGCCGTGCAGATGCGACTCAACGTGCACCCCGCAATTTGGAAATCCCTTGGAAATCCAGGGATTTCCGTTCAACGTAGCCCGGCCCTCCGGAGCCTGTCAAACCCCCGTAAAGCCCTCGGGTGGGATCCCGAACGAATAGATGGGGAGTGCCTCCCCGCGGAGTCGGTGCGGTTGGAGACGCAGAGCGCATTGATGGGGGCCCTGGCTGCGCTCGCGCTCCTGGTGCCGTTCCTGGCGCTGCGACGCGAGCCGGCCGCCCGACGATTCGCGGCGCTCGCGCTCGCGTACCTGTTCTGGTGCGCGGGCGTCGCGGCGACGAACTTCGGAGTGCCGCTCGGCCCGGTGCTCGCCGACCTCGGGCTGCTCGCGGCGGCTCCGCTTGCGCCGTGGATCGCGGTGACGCTCGCGGGACGAGCCGGCGCGCTCTCCCGCTTCGCGCCGATTCTCGTCCTCGCGCCGCTCGCGCTCGCGGCCGCGACCGTCCTCGCGGGAACCCCGCCCGCCGCTCTGCGCGCGACCGTCCACGCGCTCGGCTTCGCCGGCTGCGCCTCCGGCGCGGCTCTGCTCGCGCGCCTCGCGCCCCGACCCGACGACTCCGACTCGCCGGACGCGCGCAGGCTCCGCTACCTGGTCGTCGCGCACTCGATCGTCGTGGCGGGCGCACTGCTCGACACCGCGATGTGGCAGCTCGGTCTGCCGCGCGTGGCCTCGCTGCTGACCCCGGCGCTGTACCTGTACGCGGGCTACCTGCACCTGTCTCAGGTCCGCGTCGCCGATCTGCGCCAGCTCCTGGGCAAGACGCTCGCGCTCGCCGCGATGGCCGTCGCCGTGGCGGGCTTCTTCGCCGCGATTCGCATCTGGGCCGGCGAGCGCGTCGATCTCTTCGTCTTCAACGCCTTCGTCGCGTCGTTCGCGCTGCTGCTCTTCTTCACGCCCACGCGCGACCGGATCCAGACGGCGATCGAACGCCGCTTCGTGGCCGGCAAGCTCGCGCTCGAGAAGGACCTGAAGCCGCTCCGCGAGCGCCTGAAGCACATCCTCGCGCTCGACGAGCTCCTCGAAGAGCTGCTCGCCGCGGTCGAGAAGAGCGAGCTTCTGCGCTCCTCCTCGATCTTCCTGCGCGACGACGCGACGCTGGGCTTCCGGCTGGCCGGGAGCATCGGACTCCCGACCCGCGCGCGCATCAGCCTGCTCTCGGAGCCGGGCTGGGTGGCGGCGCTAGAGGAAGCGGTGGTGGTGCGGCGCGACGAGCTCGAACGACTTCGCGAAGACCCGAAGCACGAGCCGGAGAGACCACGCCTGGAACAGCTCTGCGAGACGCTCCGCGACCTGGACGCCGATCTCGTGCTGCCGCTTCGCGCGAGATCCCAGCTGGTCGGATTCTGGACCCTGGCCGACGCGCGTTCGGAGGAGTCGTTCTCGACCGGCGAGCTGCGCCTGCTGCGCGCGGTCGCCGACCAGATCGCGACCTCGATCGAGAATTCGCTGACCTTCGAGCGCCTGCGCGCACGCGACCGCTTCGTCTCGCTCGGCGAGATGGCGGCCGGACTGGCGCACGAGATCCGCAACCCGCTCGCCGCGATCCGCGGCGCCGTCGCCGTGCTCCAGCAGCCCAGCGACGTGAAGTCCGCCGAGCTGTGGACGGTCATCATCGAGGAGATCGCCCGGCTGAACCGCGTGGTCGAGTCGTTCCTCGACTACGCGCGCCCGGCCACGCGGCGCGCGACGATCCGGGACGTCGGAGCGTTCGTGAAGAGCTGCGTCGACGCGGTCTCGCGCTCGAAGGGGCGCAGCGACGTCGCGCTGGAGCTCGAGATCGAGCCGGGCCTACGGCCGCTGCACGCCGACGCCGATCAGCTCGAGCGAGTGGTGGTGAACGTGGTCCAGAACGCCTACGAAGCGCTCGACGAAGAGGGTCGGGTCCGCGTCGCCGTCCGGCGGGTCCAGGGGGCGGGCCCGTACGACACCTGGCTCGAGATCGCGGTGGAGGACGACGGGCCCGGCATGAGCGACACGACGCTCGAGCGCGCGTTCATCCCCTTCTACACCACGAAGAGGCACGGGACCGGGCTGGGCCTGGCGCTCTGCGAGCGCCTGACGCGCGCGCAAGGCGGCACGATCCAGCTGCGCTCGCGACCCGGCGAGGGAACCAGCGTGCTGATCCGCCTGCCCTACCCGGTGCCTCCCGTGGCCGAGTCGGAGAGCGCATGAAGCCGACCCGCACCGTGCTGATCGTCGAGGACGAGGCGAACATGCGGCGCGTGCTCTGCGCCCTGCTCGAGCGCGACGGATTCGGAACGATCGAGGCCGGCGACGGCGATGCCGCGCTCGAGCGGCTCGCGCGCGAGCCCGTCGACGCGATCCTCACCGATCTGCGCATGCCCAAGCGCAACGGGCTCGAGCTGCTCGAAGCGGTCCGTCGCGCGCATCCCGAGATCCCCGTCGTCGTGCTCACCGCGCACGGCACGGTGGGCAGCGCGGTCGAGGCCCTGAAGCAGGGCGCGTTCGACTACCTGACCAAGCCGTTCGACCCGGACGAGATCCGTCAGGTGATGGAGAAGGCCGTGAGCACGCGCCGGCTCGCCTCCCGCGAGGTGCGCCTGCTCGCCGACGAAGACGCGGAGCCGCTGCTCTGCGGTCCGAGCCAGGCGCTCGCCGAGGTGCGGCACGTGATCGAGCGGGTCGCGCCGACGCCCGCCACCGTGCTGATCACCGGCGAGAGCGGAACGGGCAAGGAGATCGTCGCGCGCAGCCTGCACCGCGCGAGCCTGCGCAACAGCGGGCCGTTCCTGAAGATCAACTGCGCAGCGATCCCCGAAGGACTTCTGGAGAGCGAGCTCTTCGGATACGAGCGCGGCGCGTTCACCGGCGCGGTCGGCCGCAAGCCGGGACGTTTCGAGCTGGCCGACGGGGGAACGCTCTTCCTGGACGAGATCGGAGAGATGCCGCTCTCCGCGCAGCCGAAGCTTCTGCGCGCGATCCAGGAGGGCAGGTTCTACCGCGTCGGAGGCACCGAGACGGTTCACGTCGACGTCCGCCTCGTGGCGGCGACCAACCGCGACCTTCGCGAAGAGGTCCGAACCGGCCGCTTCCGCGAGGATCTGTTCTATCGGCTGCACGTCGTGCCGATCCATCTCCTGCCGCTTCGCGAGCGCCCCGAGGACATCCCGCCGCTCGCGCGGCTCTTTCTGGAGCGTTTCGCGGCCCGGCTGAAGCGCCCCGTCACCGGCATCGATCCGCTGGCGATGGACCTGCTTCGCGCCCACTCCTGGCCCGGGAACATCCGCGAGCTCGAGAACGCGATCGAGCGAGCGACACTGCTCTGTGACGGCGCCACGCTGACCGAGCGCGACCTGCCGCCGGAAGTGCGACCCGTCTCGCAGCGCCCGGCCTCGAGCCTGGAGCCGACGCCGCTCCGCGAGCGGATCCGCGCGGCGACCGAGCGCATCGAGCGCGACGCGATCCTCGAGGCGTTGCGCATGACCGAGGGAAACGTCACGCGAGCCGCGCGCAAGCTCGGCCTGTCCAGGCGCGGCCTGCAGCTGAAGATGAAGGAGCTCGAGATCGATCGCTCCTAGCCGGCGCGCTTGGGACCGAGCTTCTCCTTCAGCTTCTTCGCCACGGATGCGGGCACGAACTCCGAGACGTCGGCGCCGAAGCGGACCAGCTCGCGCATCCGCGAGGCGCTGACGTAGAACCAGCGCTCGCTCGTCATCAGGAACACGGTCTCGAGCTGCGGGAACATGTGGTGGTTCATCAGCGCCATCTCGAACTCGTACTCGAAGTCGGCGAGCGCCCGCAGCCCGCGCAGTACGATGTTCGCGCCGATCCCGCGCACGTACTCGACGAGCAGGCCCGAGATCACGTCCACGCGCACGTTCGGGAACTCGCTCACCGCCTCGCGTACCAGCACGAGCCGCTCGTCGAGGCTCAGGGTTCCGCCGCTCTTGTCCACGTTCACGGCGACCGCCACGACGACCTCGTCGAAGAGTCGCGATGCGCGCGCGATCAGGTCCAGGTGCCCGTTCGTGATCGGGTCGAAGCTTGCCGGGTACACCGCGACGCGTCTTTCCGTCATGCCAATGCCTCACTCCGGGCGGCCGGATCGACCGCGGATTCCCACCAGTCGAACGCCGTCTCGCCGTAACGCTTGGTTCCGCGCAGAGAAAGTCCCGGCCGCTCCGATTCCAGCTCGCTTCGGGCCGAGCGCTCGATCACGACGATCGCCTCGGCCGCGAGCAGACCCGCCAGTGCTTCGTCCCCGAGCAGCTGCTCGGCTGCGCCCGTGTCCCAGGGAGGATCCGCGAGCACGAGATCGAACCGGCCGAGCTTCGCCGCCAGGCCACGCAGGCCCCGTGAAAGATCCGCCTCGACGACGCGCGCCCGCTCGCCGAGACCGAGCTCGTTCAGGTTGCGCCCGAGGACGCGCAGCGCGCCACGCGCGCGCTCGACGAAGACTGCATCGCTTGCGCCGCGGGAGAGCGCCTCGATGCCGAGCGCTCCGCTGCCGGCGAACAGATCGAGAACGCGCGCGCCAGCCACCGTCGGACCGAGCCAATCGAAGAGCCCGGCCCGCGCGCGGTCCGATGTCGGCCGCGTCTGGCGACCCTCGAAAA
>VGRW01000080.1 GCA_016875225.1 Deltaproteobacteria bacterium | reverse complement strand
AATCTGCGCGAGACCGACTCGCTGGTCCGCGTCGGAGACGGCGAGACGCTGGTGATCGGCGGATTGATCCAGACGCGAGATCTCGACACCGAGAAGAAGATCCCCCTGCTCGGCGACATTCCCTGGCTCGGCCAGCTGTTCCGGCAATCCGCCGTCACGGAGACGCGCTCGGAGCTCGTGATCTGCCTGACCCCGACGGTGCTCGACGCGCCGACGATCCGCCGCATCGGCCGAGACAGCGAGGTGCGGCTCGAAGCGCTCGACGACACGCGCGTGGATCGGCGCGCGATCGAGCAGCGCTGGTGGCGGAAATGATGCCGCGCGCGACGTCTCGCGGGGCCTGCGCGCTTGCGCTCTGGCTCGGGCTGTCCGGGTTCGCGGCGTCGGAGCCTGCCTCGCTCGAAGCCTACGAGCGCAGCGCCGCGGCCTTCGCCGACGGTCTGGCGCTCGCCGGACGAGGTCTGGACGCGGAAGCGGCAAGCGCCTACTCGGAGGCGATCCGGCTCGACGCCGGCTTCGTCGAGGCGATGGTCAATCTGGCGCGCGTCCGGCTCCGCCAGGGCCAGGCCGCCCCGGCGCGCGAGCTTCTCGATCGCGCGCTCGCCCTCGCGCCGGGGTATCCGCCGATCTTCGCCGTGCGCGGCCTCGAGGCCCGCCAGCGCGGCGACCTGAACGGGGCGCTGCGAGACTTCTCGCGGGCGCGCGCGCTGGACCCGACGAACGCCGAGGTTCTCGCCAACCTCGGCGCGGTCCTGGTCGAGCTCGGCTTCGACCGGGACGCCCGAGACGCGCTCGATGACGCCCGGCGACTCGCGCCGGAACGCCCGGAGCCTGCGCTCTCGCTCGCGTTGCTGTTCGACCGCAAGGGCGACCGCCTGCGCGCGGCGTTCTTCTACGACCAGTTCCTGCGGCTCGCCGGAACGGGCGACCCCGACCGCGCGAACGTAGAGGCACGCCTTTCGCAACTCGACCCCCGCGCGGTAAAGGTCGCGCCGACGGTCTCCGAGACATCGGAAACGGGTCACTAATCGGACTCACGAATCGTGATATCAGTGACTGACTCATATCAATTCATACCACGGGAGACACTCATGGGACTTCGCAGGACGGAAGCTGGCTTCACGCTGATCGAGATCCTGGTGCCGTCGCGATTCTCGCGATTGCGTCCGCCGCCCTCACGCCGATGGTCGTGAAGTACGTGAACGACGGCCGGCGGGCGCGCGCGCTCTCCGATGCGCAGACGCTCGGAAACGCGATCCTCGCCTTCCAGCTCGATACCGGTCGCTGGCCGGTGTCGAACGACGGGATCGTGACCGACGCCGGAGAGGTCTCGCGGCTGGTGGGCCTGCCCGCAGCGTCGATCGTCGCGACCGCGATTCCCACCGGAAGCGCCACGGTGCCGGGTGCCGCGAACTGGCGCGGAGGTGGAAACGGCGGGACCGCGGCCGCGATCGAGGACCTGCTGATCTCGAACCAGACCACGACGGTCGATCCGCTGTACCCCACCAGCGTGAATCCCGCCGCGACGCCGGGCTGGAACGGCCCGTACATCAAGGAGGTGCCGGTCGATCCGTGGGGCAACCCGTACGTCGTGAACGTGCGCTATCTGGACGGAGCCGGGGTCACCGGTGTGACCACCGCGATCGAGCAGAGCCACGCCGTGATCGTGATCTCGGCCGGCCCGAACAACCTGTTCGAGACGTCCTTCCAGGACGCGACCGCGCTCACCGTCCCCGGCGGCGACGACATCGCCTGGACCGTCGAGGGCCAGCGCCCCTGAGCCCGCGGGGCGCGGGGCGCACGCCGCGCCCCGCGCTCAGCGCGGCGCGAGCAGAGTGGGCGGCAGCAGGGCGCTGGATCCGCCCGAGCTCTGGTTGCAGCGCGGCGCGCCGAACTCGCTCGCCCCGACGTCCCAGGGTCCGGTGCCTCCAGCTCCGCGACAGCCCCCGAACGCGTCCTCGTGCACCCAGACGTCGCGGTTGGTGGACGGGCTGAAGCTGTAGCCGGTGTCCACGGGCCCTGCGCTCCCGCTGCCGAGCATGAAGCTCGAGATTCGGGTCGACCCGCGCACGGGCACGGTCGCCGCGAACGGGTTCGGAGTGCGCACCAGCAGATTGTTCGAAGCCGTGAAGGAGCCGCTGTTGCCGACCGTGCCGGTGAAGTTCGGCGCGACCAGCAGGTTGTTCCGCGAGAAACAGTTCTGCGGACAGCCGGTCCCCGTGCCCCGAATCCCTGCGAATGTGAAGGGGTTGGAAAGCGCCTGATTGAAGTAGAGGGTGTTGTTGTAGACGTGCACGTTTCCCGTCGGCGTGCTTCCCGACAGAGCGGCCGTCGGGCTGCCGGTCACCTGGACCAACGAGAAACCCCCGGTGAACGCGCTCTGCAGGTCGAACACGTTGTTTCGGATCGTCATGCCCCCGCCTTGCAGCTCGTAGACCGCGAGCTTGGGCGAGGCGGTGTCGTAGGGCCAGGAGTAGAAGTTCCGCTCGAAGACGAAGTCGTAGACCGGCGTGATGTTCCCCGAGAGCGCCGCCACGCAGCCGCTCGGCTCACCGCAGTTGCAGCCGTTGTCCACGCAGGTGCGCGTCGTGTAGAACGTGTTGGCTGCGCTCTCCGCGAAGAAGTTGTCGCTCACGATCGTGAACCGTCCGGCCATCTGCGCCGCCGACCCGGTGGCCGCAGCCGGCCACCGCGTGTTGTCGCCGTCGTCCTGCCGCAGCTGGAGATGATTGTTTCCGCTCGTCGCGTTCAGGAACGTGATGTGCGAGAAGAGATAGTGCTGCGTGTGCCGGGTGCGGACCGAGGACGCGGTTCCGATGCCTCGCGGGTCGTGGTCGAAGGTCCCGCCCAGCCAAAGCGCGTAGTCCGCGCTGGGCCAGGAGCCGTAACCGGTGGCCGTATTGCCGGTGCAGTCCATCTCGACGAAGGCGTGCAGCACCGGGTAGCGGTCCCACGTCTCGGTCGGCCAGAAGTTCGACTCGTCGAAGCAGGCGTTCGCGTAGTCGCTCGCGTCGACCCGGAAGTACGTGGTGTGGTCGTTGTTCAGGGTCAAGAACATGCAGGAGAGGCCGCAGTCTCGATAGGCGAGATCCATGTAGGTCCAGCGATCGCCCGACTCGAGCTGACCCGAGTTCAGGTCGAGGATCGGCCGCGCGCTCCTGCCGAACGCCTCGACGAAGCCGGGCGTGGCGCCCTCGAACATCCGGATCACGTTGGTCAGCTCGAAGCGGTCACCGCGGCGCAGCAGGATGCGGCGCTGTCGCGTGTTGGCCGCGGCGCAGTCGTCGCTGCCAGAGCAGTTGTCGCCGGAGCCGAGCGCCATCTGCAGGCTCGTCGTCACGGTGCAGTTGTCGTCGATGGCACAGTTCAGCGGACAGCCCGCCCAGTTGTTGTTGTCATTCGCGAAGCAGAACGTGTCCGCGGCGCTGAAGTAGGTGGTCCGGTCTCCGATCACCACGGACTGGGTCGCGGTGCTGGTCTGCCCGTTCGGGTTCTTGACCGTGAGCGTGACGGTGTAGGTGCCGGGGTTCTCGTAGACGTGCCCGGCAATCGCGCCGACGTCGCTGTTCTTCGATGCGCGCGTCGCGGACGCCGCGGCCGCGCCCGTGGTCCATTCGCCGCTGCCCGGGTCGCCGAAGTCCCACTGGAAATGCAGTGAGTGGAAGGGGCGGCTGAAATCGGGGTCGGTCGTCTCGGCCGTCACGTACGGAGTGGTCGAGAGCGAGCCCTGGCCGATCGCGTCGAAGTGCACCGCACAAGGCGCGAGGCAAGTCGCGCCCTGGATCTTCCGCACCGTGAAGCTCGCATTGGGCGCGGCGTGCGCGGCGCCCGCCGCGAGGCTCAGCAGGAAGATGGGGATCAGGATTGTCGGCTTCATTTCTTTGCGCTCCTATCGCGACCTGCTCGAATATCGGCCGGGGTTTCCCGGGGCACCGTGACGCTGCTTACACCGGCCCAGGGCCGCCGAGCCCTCTCGAACGGGTAGCAGATCCCGGCGCCGGCCCGTACCCGGCCCGACTGCGTGCGGCCTGCCGGTCGGCTGCCGGCGCGAGATCCGAGCGTCTGGCCGGGCTTCCGAGATGGGCACGCCCCTTTGCGCGGCCGGGCTTCGCGCGGCAGGATCTTGGCCCGGGGGGAGCCGCTGCGGATGAGGCGACGCTACGTCGTGATCACGCCCACGCGCGACGAGGAGGCGACGGTCGGGTCGACCCTGCGCTCGATGATCGCCCAGACCGTGCGTCCCGAGCGCTGGGTGATCGTGAACGACGGCTCGACCGACCGCACGCGCGAGATCGTCGCGCGCGAGATGGCGGGGCACCCGTGGATCGTGCTGGTCGACCGCGTCGACCGCGGCTTCCGCGCGCTCGGCGGCGGGGTCGTGCAGGCGTTCCAGGACGGGCTGGCGCGGGCGGGCGACGACTGGGACTTCGTGGTCAAGCTCGACGCCGACCTCGAGTTCGCCCCCGACTACTTCGAGCGCATGCTGCGTCACTTCGAGCAGCAGCCGTCGCTCGGCATGGCGAGCGGAAAGACGTTCCTGGTCAGAGACGGCGCGAAGTCGATCGAGTGGTGCCCCGACGAGCACGTGCGCGGCCCGGCGAAGATGTACTCGCGCGCCTGCTTCCAGGCGATCGGCGGGCTCGAGGCCGTGCGCGGCTGGGACATGATCGACGAGACGAAGGCGCAGATGGCCGGATTCGAGACGCGCAGCTTCATCGAGGACGAGCTGATCCACCTGCGGCCGATCGACGGGCGTCAGGAGAAGGTGCTGCGAAGCCGTTACGAGATGGGCCGGCTGTACTGGTACCTCGGCTACCACTGGCTGTATCACGCGATCCGCTCGGCGCGGAGCGTGCTGCAGGACTACCCGCGGCCGCTCGGAGGACTGATGCTCTTCGCAGGCTATGTCGCCGCCGCGCTCTCGCGCGCGCCGCGCTACGACGCCCGCTACGTGGCGTTCGTGCAGCAGCGACAGAAGAGTCGCCTGCGCCTCTCGCACCTGCGCAGCTTCCTCCGAGCGACGGCGAGGTCGGGCTAGGATGTCGCTCTCGCTGTCGATCGTGATCCCGGTCTACAACGAGCGCCGGACCCTCGACGAGCTGCTCGACCGCGTGAGCGCGCTCGCCGTGCGCAAGGAGATCATCCTGGTCGACGACGGCTCGACCGACGGCTCGCGCGAGCGACTGGCCGAGCTCGCGGGCCGCCCCGGCGTGCGCGTGCTCTTCCACGAGCGCAACCAGGGCAAGGGCGCGGCGATCCGGACCGGAATCGCGGCCGCGACGATGGATCTGGTGGTGATCCAGGACGCCGATCTCGAGTACGACCCGCAGGAGCTGCCCAAGCTGATCGCGCCGATCGAGGCCGGCAAGGCCGACGTGGTCTTCGGCTCGCGCTTCATCGGCAGCGAGCCGCACCGCGTCCTGTACTTCTGGCACATGGTCGTGAACCGGCTGCTCACGCTCGCCTCGAACGTGCTCACGAACCTGAACCTGACCGACATCGAGAGCTGCTACAAGATGTTCCGCCGCGAAGTGATCCAGTCGATCGCGATCGAGGAGTCCCGCTTCGGCGTCGAGCCCGAGCTCACCGCGAAGGTCGCGCGGATGCGCTGCCGGATTTACGAAGTCGGCATCTCCTACTCCGGCCGCACCTACGAAGAGGGCAAGAAGATCGGCTGGCGCGACGGCGTGCGCGCGATCTGGTGCATCCTCAAGTACAACCTGCGGCGCGGCTGAGGCGGCATGAGCGACGTGACGGAAGCCGCGCCGACCCCGGCGATCGCGGGCGTAGCGCGCAGCCTGCGCGAGCGCGCCACGCGCGGGACGATCTTCACGCTGGGTGGCCAGCTCGCGGGCCAGCTGCTGCGCATGGTCTCGAATCTGGTGCTCTCGCGGCTGCTCTTCCCCGAGGCCTTCGGGCTGATGGCGCTGGTGTCGCTGGTGCTGATCGCGATCGAGCAGATCGTCAATTTCGGCACGCACAGCACCGTGATCCGACACGAGCGCGGCGACGATCCGAAGTTCCTCGACACCGCGTGGACGATCCAGGTCGGACGCGGCCTGATCGTCTGGGTCGGCGTCTCGGCGCTCGCGCCCCTGCTCGCGGCCTTCTACGACGAGCCGCAGCTCGCGTCGCTGCTGCCGGTCGCGCTGCTCTCGCTCGTGCTCGCCAGCCTCGGCTCGATGAAGATGGCGCTGCTCTACCGGCGGCTGGAGCTGGGCCGGCGAGTGGCGATCGAGCTGATCGCGCAGGTGGCGACGATCGCGACCGCGATCGCGCTCGCGTTCGTCTTCCAGTCCGTCTGGGCGCTCGTGGTCGGGGGCCTGGTGAACCAGGCGACGCGCTCGCTGCTCAGCCACACGTGGATTCCCGGCCGGCGCGATCGCTTCGCCTGGGATCGCGGCGCCGCGCGCGAGCTGCTCTCGTTCGGCAAGTGGGTGCTCGCGTCGAGCGGCCTCTCGTTCCTGGCCGCGCAGCTCGACGTCGCGATCCTCGGAAGGCTTGCGCCGCTGGGGCAGCTCGGCGTCTACATGATCGGGATGACGGTGCCCAACATGCTGCGCGAGCTTCTCGGCCAGGTCTCCGGATCGGTGCTGATCCCCGCGCTCTCCGAGGCGAATCGCGCCGGCGGCGCCGGGATTCCGCGCGCGTACGCGGCCACGCGCAAGGTCACGCTGCCGACCGCGGTGGTCGCCACGCTCGCCTCGGTCGTCGTTGCGCCGGTCTTCTTCGGCAATCTCTACGACTCGCGCTACGCCGACGCCGCCTGGATCGCGCAGCTCGGCGCGCTGCGGCTCTGGTTCGGCTACCTGCAGGTGACCGCCTGCTCCACCCTCTTCGCCTACGGGGACGCGCGGATCTGGGCGATCTCGAGCGGCGTCGCCACGCTGGTCACGGGCATCGGCTGCGTGCTGGGCTTCCAGCTCGCGGGCGTCGCGGGGCTGATCCTCGGCCTGGCCGCCGGCACGTTCGCCGGCTACGTGGTCGCGGTGATCCAGCTCGAACGGCTCCGACTCGCCAGCCCGCGGCCCGAGATCGGCTACGGGCTGGTCGCCGCGGCTCTCGCGATCGCGGTGCTCGGCGCGGAGCGCTACAGCGCGGAGCTGATCCCCGAGCTGATCCCGGGCTTCCGCACGCTCGTCTGCGGCGCGGTTCTGGTCGGCCCCTTCGCGCTCTTCGCCGCCGCGCGCGCGCTGCACGTCGCGCGCGGGAACTAGCGGCCGATCAGCTTCGAGGCGATCCGGCGCAGCTTCGCGCGGATTCCGACGTACTCGACGAAGATCTCGCTGCGCACGAAGGTCACGCCCGTCGGTCCGCCCGACGGGAGGCTGGCGACCACGCGCGCGTGGGGATAGGCGTCCATCGGGTCCTCGCCCTCGTCGCTCATCCGCGTGCGGAACACGCCGGGCAGCAGCTCGTTCACCAGCACGTCGGGGTAGCGCGCACGGTCGATCTCGGCGGCGAGTGACTTCGTCAGCACCGGCACGGCCGCCTTCGAGGTCGAGTACGCGGACGCGCCCGGGATCGGCCCGCGCCAGGCGAAGCTTCCGATGTTGAGGATGCGGCCGTGGCCGCGCTCCAGCATTCCCGGCAGCGCCATGCGGCAGCAGAGCGCCATCCCCAGCACGTTCGTCTCGATCACCTCCGCCCACTCCCGGTGCGTCGATTCGAGGAAGAGCCGCTTCGGGTAGAGCGCGGCGTTGTTCACCAGGACGTCGACGCGCCCGTGGCGCGCGATCGTCTCGGCGAAGAGCCGCTCGACGTCGGCCTCGGAGGCCACGCTTCCGACCACGGCGTGGAAGCTTCCCGGCGTACAGAGCTCGGCCGTGCGCGCGAGATCGGCCGCGGTGCGGCTGATGCCGACGACCTTCGCGCCGTCGCGCGCAAAGCCGACCGCGAGCCCGCGCCCGACGCCCGTGCCCGCCCCGGTGACCACGACCACCTTTTCGGGGAAGATCACGTCGCCTCCTCTCGGGTCCCGCGCGCGAGCTCGAGGTGGATCGCGTCGGCCGCGCGAAGCGCGTTCGCGGCGATCGTCAGGCTCGGGTTCGCGCCGCCGCTCGACGGGAAGAACGACGCGTCCACCACGTACAGGTTCTCGAGCTCGTGCGCGCGGTTGTTCCGGTCGAGCACGCTCCGGTCCGGGTCGGTTCCCATCCGGCAGGTTCCGCAGGCGTGCCCGAAGTTCAGGTTGTTCTCGCCCGAGAGCACGGCCAGGCGCGAGCGCCCGAGCCGCGCCGAGAGCTGGTCGCGCAAGTGTCGATTTCGAACGAACAGCTCCTCGGGATAGGTGTACTGGAAGCGCATCCCGCTCTTCGCGTCCGGATCCGGGAAGACGCGGTTCTCGAGATAGGGAAGATCCTCGACGATCGGACAGATCACGGCCGCGTTCTTGAAGTACCACGCGGCGACCAGCGCGACGAACGGCAGGAGCGGTCGCGTGATCCGCATCCACCAGCGCCGCTCGCGGTCGAACATCGAGCGAAGGAAGCCGAGCACCACCCCCCAGTCGACCTCGATGCCGACGGACTGGATCGTGCCGAGCTTCTTTCCCTCGCAGAAGTAGAAATCGTTGAACGCCAGCGACTTCTTCGGGCCGTCCGGGGAGAGCCGGCCCGCGGAGCGCACGGCGATGAAGTCGCCGGTGTGGAGCATCAGGTTGCGTCCGACCATTCCCGAGCGATTCGCGAGCCCGTCCGGCCGAGCGGCGTCGCGCGAGTTCAGCAGCAGGACGGGCGTCATGAACGCGCCCGCCGCGAGCACCACCACCCGGCCGCGGATGCGCAGCTCCGCGCCGCGGTAGGTGCAGAGCACTTCCTGCACCGCGGACTCGCTCGCGATGAGCCGCGTGACCTCGCACTCGGGCAGGATCGCCGCGCCGAACTTCTCGAGCGCCGGCAGCAGACAGATCGTTCCCGCGTCGCTCTTGCACTCGCGCGGGCAGAGCGCGCCGCCGCACTCCTGGCAGCCGTCGACGAACCCGCAGCCGACGTGGACGCGGTACGGGTGCAGCCCCGCGCCGCGCAGGAACCCGGCGAGCTCCTGGTCGCGCGCGCTCAAGCCCGGCGGCTCGCGCAGGCCCGCGCCGTAGCCGGGCCGGAGCGGATCTTCGTCGCCGCGAACTCGGTACAGCTGCTCCGCTCGCTCGTAGTAGGGCTCGAGCTCCTCGTAGCGGATCGGCCAGCTCTCGGGCAGGTTCGCGTCGACCGCGTCGGGGAAGTTCCGCTTCGGAGTGAAGTCGGCCGGCGTGAGTCGTTCGAGCGCCGCTCCGTACAGCGCGGTCGAGCCGCCCGATCCGCAGCCCAGCGGCGCGAAGAATTCGAGCGACCCGAAGCTCGTCTCGCCTTCGAGCGGCGTCGGCCAGTAGCCGCGGCGCAGGCGCGCGTCCGGCGCGTTGGAGGCGTACGGATCGAGCCGCCCGTCGCCGCGATCGGCCTCGCGGTGCAGGAAGCGACCCTTCTCGAGAAAGAGCACGCGGTGCCCGGCGCGCGCGAGCGCGTAGCCCGCCGTCGCGCCGCCCATTCCGGTGCCGACGACCACGACGTCCCAGATCGTTGCGGCGGGATCGTCCGGAATCTGCTGCGACTCGCTCAAGGCCGCGCCTCCATTCGCGCTCGGATCAGACCTTGCGCGCTCACGGACTCGCTTGCGAGTCGCGCCGCGAGATCCTGGCCCGCCTCGTTCCAGTGGTCGTCGACGCCCTTCAGGTAGAGCTGTGAAGCCCCGTGCGCGGCGAACGGCCCGAACAGATTCAGCGCCGGGATCCCCTGGCGCAGGCAGATCTCTTCGAGCCTGTCGGTGAGCGCCGTGCGGCGGTACGCGGGGTGCGCCTGCGCGTCGACCAGGCCGCTCTCGTGGTCGTCTGTGACGTCGATCGGGGACGGGATCAGGACCAGGAGC
Organism: Deltaproteobacteria bacterium; assembly: GCA_016875225.1. NCBI lineage: Bacteria > Pseudomonadati > Myxococcota > Myxococcia > Deltaproteobacteria bacterium. The sequence continues at coordinate 5,506 of VGRW01000080.1, read as the reverse complement.
AGCGGCAGACGCAGCGCGTCGGTGCTCGCGCGCATCCGCGCGAAGATCTGCTCCATCAGCGCGACCCGGTAGCGCGCGGAGTCACTCTCCGGAGTGAGACTCACGTCGGCGTTGTAGGGGTCGCTCAGGAGCTCGTGGACCACGTCGTCGCCCTGCACGACGTATTCGTGGTGCTCGCGCACGAGTTGCTCGAGCGACCGCTCCACGCGCTCGATCCGCGCCTCGCGCCCGGTCGGAATGCCGGCGCCCGCCGCGCCGGAGATCCGGCCGAGCGTGTCGCGGAGCACCTTCTTCAGGATCAGCTCGCTTCGCGACACGGCCACGCGCCGCTCGATCGCTGGATCGAAGCGGAACTCGTTCTCGCGCAGGCCGCCGTCCTCGCCCAATCGGTACAGCTTGTTGCGGAGCAGGTCTCCGAAGTCGTTCCCGGCGTAGATCGCCGCGATCACCAGATCCGGGCGCAGGGACTCTAGCTCCGCCTCCATGCGGCGGAGCTCCTGGTCGGGGCCGTAGCCCGCCACGCCCGCGTTCACGACCTCGACGCGCTCGCCGAGCGCCTGCGTCAGGTGCAGCTCGAGCCGCTCCGCGAAGGTGTCCTCGGTGCGCGAGAACTCCGCCATGATGAACGAGTCGCCGTAGACGACCACGCGAAGCGATTCGCCCCGCGCCGAGAGCTCGTCGCCGCGGTAGCCCTGGCTGTTCATCGCGTAGCGGACCCGGACGCCGCCGTTGATCGCGGCGCGCGTGTACTCGCGCAGGCTTCCCGGGCTCGGCCGGTACAGCAGCCGCGGATCGAGCTGGATCGACGTGAAGTAGCGCGGGCCGAGCGCGACGCGAAGCACGAGCTCGGCCGCGCCGAGTGTCACCCCGACCGAGACGAGCAGCGTGAGCGCGCGCGCGTTCCACGACCGCGGCGCGGCGCAGAGCGCGCCGACCGCGACGCCGACCGCGAGCAGCAGCGCCTGCGAGACTCCGAAGCCCGGCCCGCCGCCGACGAAGCGGTCGTCGTAGAACGCGAGCGCGATCAGCCCGAGCGAGATCGCGGCGGTCACGAGCCGAAGCGCGCTCAAGCGGGGCTCCGCCGCGGCTCGGGCTCCGTCGGCCGCTGCAGTCTCGACAGCCCCGCGTCGACCAGGCGCCAGGCGTCCATCGCGCCGTCGCAGAGCCGCGCGAACTGCGGCAGGTCGTCGCCGTTCTCGACCTTCACGCGCGGCAGCTCGTGCGGAGCCATCCCGCTTCGGATCGAGCCGTGCTGCGAGGTGAAGACGATCTCGTAGCCCGCGTCCTCGAGCCCGGCGCCGGTCGCCGCGCTGAAGTCCCTGCGCGTGCCGTACGGATAGGCGAAGGACCGCACGGGAACGCCGATCCTCGACTCGAGCAGGCGCCGCGCGCGAACGCCCTGCTCGCGCGCGGCCTCGCGATCGAGCCCGCCCAGAGACTCGTGCTCGAAGCCGTGCGCCCCCGTCTCGATCCCCGCCTCGGCCAGACGGCCGAGCTCGTCCCAGGTCATGTAGCGCTCGGGCTGCGCGTCGCCGGCCGCGCGGTTTCCGACCCGGTTGGCGGTGACGAACGCCACGGCCGGAACCGCGTGGTCGCGCAGGATCGGAAGCGCGTCGCGGAACGTGCTCTCGAACCCGTCGTCGATCGTGATCAGAACGGAGCCCGAAGCGAGCTCGCGCTCGCCCGCGAGGAAGTCGCGCAGGTCGGAGAGGCCGATCGCGCGCCTCGCGTCGGCGAGCAGGCGCACCTGCGCCGCGAAGTCCGCGGGCGAGACGCAGAAAGGATCGCGAGCGATCTCGCCGAAGCGGTGGTAGGTCAGAACGCGGACGCGCGCCGAGCGTCCCAGCCCGCGCCGCAGCGCCAGCGCCCCCGACGCGCTCATCAGGAGCGAGAGCGCCCGCCGGGCGGATTTCTTCGCCAGCCAGCGCGAGGTCGCAATCCCGCTCACCGGCGCTCCCCGAGCCACTTCGCGTGCGCCAATCGCAACAGGAACAGCGGATTGCCGAGCACGTAGCGGCGGAACTTTCGCGGCTGCGCGAGCAGAAGGTGCAGCCACTCGAAGCCGAGCCGGCGCAGCCACGCCGGCGCGCGCTCCAGGTCCCCCGCCCAGTAATCGAACAGCCCGCCGGTTCCCATGCAGAGCGGCACCGCGAGCCGCTCGCGCTGCGCGTGGAGCCAGAGCTCCTGCTTGGGATTGCCCATCCCGACCAGGAGCAGGTGCGGTCGGCACGCGTTGATCTTCTCGACCACGGCGTCGCTGTCGCCGATCTCGACGTAGCCGTGGTGGTGGCCCACGAGCTGCCAGCCCGGAAAGGCCGCGCGCGCGTGCGCGGCGGCCCGCTCGATCGCTTCGGCCGACGCGCCGAGCAGGTAGTAGCGCAGGCCCAGATCGCGCCCGAGCAGCGCGGGCGTGAGGTCCGTCCCGTTGACGTTGTCGCGCAGGCGCACGCCGTGCAGGAAGCGCATCGCCCAGCGAACGCCCGTCCCGTCGCCGAAGACGCGGTCCGCCCCGGCGAGCACCGCCCGGTAGGCCCGATCGCCCCAGGCGAGATTCAGCGTGTGCGCGTTCACGAAGAAGATGCAGCGCGCGCCCGTGAACTCCGCGCGCATCGCCGTGTCGCAGATCTCCAGCGCCTCGCGCATCTCGAGATCCGAGATCGGCACGCCGAAGATCGACCGCTCACTGATGCGTCCGTCCCTCATCGGTCGGCGAGCACCGGGGAGGTTTCTAGAACAGCGTGTAGATGAAGGGCGCCGCCGCGGTGCCGCCGAGCAGGACGAGCAGTCCGAGCCCGAGGATCGAGAGGATGATCGGCGCGAGCCACCACTTCTTGTTGTCCTTCAGGAAATCCCAGAACTCGGCGACGAGTCCCCCGCCCTGCCGATCCGCGGCGCGCGCCATGAAGTCGTTCTTCTCGTCGGTCTTTGGCTTCTCGGACACGTCGGCCTCCGTCAGAACTGCTTGAAGTAGGAATCTCGCGGGCGCTGCGGCCGGGCGTCCAGCCAGTACGACTTCGCGTCCGGCCGGAACCTTCGGTCCATCGGATCATGGCCGAAGACGCGCATCAAGAGGCCGATCGGCGCGATCACGACGTAGAAGAGCGTCCCCATGATCACGTACGAGAGCACGAAGCCGATCGGGAACGCGGCGATCGTGAGTCCGAGATAGATCGGAAGGTTCGCCTTCGGGAAGACCAGCGAGAAGAGCCCCGAGACCGCGGCGAGCGCGGCGAGCGCCAGCGCGACCGATGCCCGCGACGCCTCGCCGAGGTACGCGAAGGCCAGCCAGCCGTTCCACGCAAGGAGCGCGAGCAGACCGAAGCCACCCAGCGCAATGAAGCCGAACTGGCGCAGCGTGCGCGCGTCGGGGCGGAGATTGATTTCGACCATCTGGGACATCCCGACTCTCCGACTAGTCGTTTCCGAACTCGGCCAGGTAGGCGGCCACGTCGATCTCCTTGGCCTCGGGCTGCTCCGTCTTCAGCAGCACGTGGTTCTCGAGCACCAGCGCGTCCATGTTCGTGTGCATGAAGCAGCGGTATGAGTCGGCCGGCGTGTTCACGATCGGCTCGCCTCGAACGTTGAAGCTGGTGTTGATCAGCACCGGACTCCCGGTCAGGCGCTTGAACGCCTGCGCGATGCCGTAGAAGCGCGGGTTGCGCTCCGGGTCGATGGTCTGGACGCGCGCGGAGTTGTCCACGTGGGTGATCGCCGGGACCACGGAGCGGACCTGTTTCAGCTTGTCGAGCCCCTTCTCGCCGCGGCTCTCGATCGGGAGCAGCTTCTCGTCCCGCACCGGCGCGACGAGGAGCATGTAGGGGCTGTCCTCGTTCGGCCGCATCTCGAAGAACGTCGAGACGTCCTCGCGCAGGACCGCCGGCGCGAAGGGCCGGAACGACTCGCGGAACTTGATCTTCACGTTCATCACGGACTGCATCTTGCGCGAGCGCGCGTCGCCGAGGATGGAGCGAGCGCCGAGCGCGCGCGGGCCGAACTCCATCCGCCCGGCGCAGTGCCCGACCACGTTCTCGGCCGCGATCAGCTCCGCGACCGCATTGCAGAGCGCCGCCTCGTCCGGGTAGTAGCGGTACACCGCTCCCTGCTCGTCGAGGAATGCGCGGATCTCCTGGTTGGAGTACGCGGGGCCCAGCAGCGATCCGCTCTGCAGGTCCTTGCCGTTGGGCTCGCGCTTCTTCTCGAGCAGCTGGTACCACGCGAACGTCGCCGCGCCGAGCGCGCCGCCCGCGTCGCCCGCGGCCGGCTGGATCCAGACGTTCTCGAACGGTCCGTCGCGCAGGATCTTGCCGTTGCCAACGCAGTTCAGAGCCACCCCGCCCGCCAGACACAGGTTCTCGAGTCCGGTGAGCTCGTGCGCGTGGCGCGCGATGCGCACCATGATCTCCTCGGTCACGAGCTGGATCGAGGCCGCGAGGTCCATCTCGCGTTGCGTGATCGGCGATTCTGCCGCGCGCGGCGGGCCGCCGAAGAGCGCGTCGAACTTCCGCGACGTCATCACGTCCTTGTGCGTGTACGCGAAGTACGACATGTCCAAGCGGAACGACCCGTCTTCCTTGACGTCGAGCATCTTCTCGCGGATCAGGTCCGCATAGATCGGCTCGCCGTACGGCGCCAGCCCCATGAGCTTGTACTCGCCGCTGTTCACCTTGAAGCCGGTGAAGTAGGTGAAGGCCGAGTACAGAAGCCCCAGCGAGTGCGGGAAACGCAGCTCCTTCAGCATCTGGATCTGGTTGCCGCGCCCGACCGCGATGCTGCCGGTGGCCCACTCGCCGACACCGTCGAGTGTCAGGATCGCCGCCTCGTCGAACGGCGACGGGAAGAAGGCGCTGGCGGCGTGCGACTCGTGGTGCTCCAGGAACACGTAGCGGCCCTTGTAACGGCCCTCGAGCCCGGCATCGAGCTCGCGCGGCGTGTACAGCTTCTGCTTCAGCCAGAGCGGCAGGCCCATCAGGAACAGCCGGAAGCCCACCGGCGCGTAGGCCACGTAGGTCTCGAGCAGGCGGTCGAACTTCAGCAGCGGCTTGTCGTAGAACGCGACCAGATCGAGATCCTCGGTGCGGATTCCGCCCTCGCGCAGGCAGTACTCGATCGCTCTGCCCGGGAAGCGGTAGTCGTGCTTCTTCCGGGTGAACCGCTCTTCCTGCGCCGCGGCCACGATCCGCCCGTCCTGCAGCAGGCAGGCCGCGCTGTCGTGGTAGTAGGCGGATATACCGAGGATGTTCATTCAGTTCTCCGACCGGATCGGGCGTACGACGGACACACGCTCCCGCGTGAGCGGATCGGCCCGCGGGTGGCACACTTGAGCGCAGCTGCCGCACCTGCCCGCGGCCGGCGGTTGGGATGATACCGAGCGAGTCGAGGTGCCGCACCGGCGAAGCGCCGCTGCCGCACGCTAGCCCGCATTTCTCACCACGGTGATCCGTAGGTGGTCGCGGTGCGCTGCGAGGGCGTCGGCGGTGGTGGCTCGGCGGCCGAGGGCCAGCGGCGG
>VGRW01000079.1 GCA_016875225.1 Deltaproteobacteria bacterium | reverse complement strand
GCGGTCTGGATCGTGCTGCACGCCAACCACGCGCGCGAGCTCGACGAGCCGACGCGCGCCGCGGTCGCGCGACTGGTGGATGCGGGGCTGCCGGTGCTCGCGCAAACGGTCCTGCTCGCGGGCGTGAACGACGACCCGGCGACGCTGGAGGCGCTGCTGCGCGCGCTGGTCGCCATGCGCGTGAAGCCGTACTACCTGCACCACGCCGATCTCGCGCCGGGAACCGGCCACTTCCGCAGCTCGATCGCCGCCGGGCAGGCGCTCGTGCGGGGCCTGCGCGGGCGCGTCTCGGGACTGTGTCAGCCGAGCTACGTACTCGACGTGCCCGGCGGAGCGGGAAAAATCCCGATCGGCCCGAGCTACCTGCGCGAGTCACTCGCCGACGGCAAGACCGTCGTCGAGGACTGGCAGGGCAAGCTGCACCTCTACCCGGACGTAGAGGGCCGGTGATCCGAGCCGAGCGCGACGCGCTTCACCGCGTCGCTCTGGGTGGGCTCGTGACCGACCAAGGCGTGCGGCGCCTCGATCTCTGCGACCGTGTTCGTGAGCCGGCCCAGGCCCGTGACCTCGACCTCGACCACGTCGCCCGGCGCGAGCGGGCGCGAGTTCGCGGGCGTTCCCGTCAGCACCACGTCGCCGGGCAGAAGCGTGATGTGCCGGCACAGATCCGCGAGCAGGTAGTCGATGCCGAAGTTCATGTCCGAGACCGGCCCGTCCTGCACGACCTTCCCGTTCACGAACGTGCGGACGGTCGACTTGCGCACGTCGACGCCGCGCACGATCCCCGGACCGATCGGGCAGAAGCCGTCCATTCCCTTCACGCGCAGCATCGAGCCCGCGTCGGTGTCGCGGAAATCCTGGCAGCCGACGTCGTTCGCCGGCGCGAAGCCGGCCAGGTGCTCCCAGACGTCCTCGGGGAGCAGGTTGCGCATCGGCCGACCGACGATCGCGGCGATCTCGCCTTCGTAGTTCAGGAACTGGCAGCCCTTCGGGCGCAGCAGCAGACCGCGGTGCGAGTTCAGCGTGGTGAGCGGCTTCTGGAAGTAGGTCGGCGTGGTGAGCGGCGGCGCGCGGAACTCGACGCGGCGCGAGTCGTAGTTCAGGTGCACGCACAGGATCTTGGTCGGCTCGCACGGCGGCAGGTAGGTGGCGTCGGTCTCGCGGACCACGCGTCCGTCGCCAAGCTTCAGGCGGTCGCCGTCGACCGTCACCCACCACGGCACGCCGCCCTGCAGGATGCGGCGCGACTCGACGCGCGGGCCCTCGAGAACGTTTGCGAATCCAGGCTGTCCCATCGGTTCCGTCCTATCCGAGCGATCCGCGCCGGATCGCCACGTTCTTCACGTCGCAGAAGAAGTCGAAGCTCCAGGTTCCGCCCTCGCGGCCGAGCCCGCTCTCGCGCGCGCCGCCGAACGGCGCGGCCAGATCGCGCACGAAGAAGCAGTTGACCCAGACCGTCCCCGCGACCACGCCGCGCGAGAGGCGCTCCACGCGCGCGGGGTCGCGCGAGTAGATCATCGCGGCGAGCCCGTAGCGGGTCGAGTTCGCAAGCCTCAGGCACTCCGCGTCGTCGCCGAAGGTCTGCCAGGTCAGCACCGGGCCGAAGACCTCGTGCTTCGCGATCTCGACTTCGTCGTCGCGGATCTCGAAGAGCGTCGGCTCGAAGTAGAGCTCGCCCGCGGAGTGGCGCTTGCCGCCGAAGATCGGCTTCACGCCCGCCGAAAGCGCCCGCGAGACGAAGCCCGAGACGCGCGCGAAGTGCTCGCGCGTGATCAGCGGCCCCACGCGCGTGGTCGGCTCGCGCGGATCGCCGACCGTCATCTTCGCCGACGCCTCGCGCACCTTGGCGAGCAGCGCGTCGGCGATGCCGCGCTCGACCAGGATCCGCGTGCCGGCCAGGCAGACCTGCCCCGCGTTCAGGAACTGGCCCGCGATCGTCTGCGCCGCCGCGTCGAGGTCGGCGTCGGCGCAGACGATGAACGGCGACTTCCCGCCGAGCTCGACCGAGACCGGAACCAGGTTCTGCCCCGCGGTCGACGCGATCCAGCGCCCGGTCTCGGTCGATCCGGTGAAGCTCGTGCGCGCGATCCCGCGGTGCGAGACGAGCGCCGCGCCCGCCTCTTCGCCGATTCCCTGCACCACGTTCAGCACGCCCGCCGGCACGCCCGCGTCGTGCGCGAGATCGGCGAGCAGCGAGCAGGTGAGCGGCGCCCACTCCGGCGGCTTCACCACCAGCGTGTTCCCCGCTGCCAGCGCCGGGCCGACCTTCCAGGTCGTGAGCATCAGCGGCGCGTTCCAGGGCGTGACGATCGCTGCGACGCCGGCGGGCTCGTAGCGCACGTGGTTCACGACCTCTTCGGATTCGATCTTCTCGTCGCCCAGGCGCAGCGCCCAGTCCGCGAAGAACTCGACGTTCTGCGCGGCGCGCGGCACCACACGGTGCAGGTTTCCGAGCAGCAGCGAGCCGTTGTCCGCGGTCTCGACCGCGGCGAGCTCCTTCGCGCGGCCGCGGATGCGCTCGGCGAGCGCCTTCAGGATCGGCAGGCGCCCGCGCGGCCCGAGCGCCGCCCAGGCGGGGAACGCGTCGGTTGCGGCCGCGACCGCGGCCTCGACCTCGACCGGCCCGCCGGCCGAGACTTCGGCCAGGCGCGCGCCGTCGATCGGAGACTCGTCGCGGAACGTCTTCTGCGACGCGACGCGGCGCCCCCCGATGTAGTGCTCGGTCGAGATCTCCACACCCGCGACGACGCTGCGACTCACCCGCGCTCCTCCTCCAAGCCGGCGCGAAGTCTACGCCAGCCGATCGGCGCGGTGGCAACGGGCCCGGGCAGCGCGGGCGTCAGTGCGCGGCGAGCGGCTCGACGTGGCGGATCGAGGCGCGCGCCTCGAGGTGCAGCGCGCGGAGCAGGTCGAGCCGGTCCAGGCTCGCACCGCAGCCCGCGACGACCGCGGAAAGCGGCTCCTTCGCGACCGCGACCGGGAGCCGCAGCTCGCGCGTGAGCAGGCCGGCCAGGCCCGTGAGCAGCGCGACGCCGCCGGTGAGCACGATCCCGTTCTGCGCGATGTCGGCCGAGAGCTCCGCGGGGGAGTCCTCGAGCACGGTGCGCACCGCGTTCACCAGAGCCGCCACGGGGGCGGCCAGCGCCTCGCGAAGCTCCTCGGCCTTGATCCGGACCACGCGAAGCTCGCCGCTGATCCGGTCGCGCGCGTCGATCGTGACCGAGCGCAGATCGTCGCGGGGCAGCGCGCAGCCGAGCTGCTCGGTGAGCGCGCGCGCCTGGCCGAGACCGACCTCGACGTCGAGCTTCTTCTTCAGCCAGCTCTGCACCGCCTCTTCCAGACGCGCGCCGCCGATCCGCACCGTGCGCGCGTGAACGACGCCAGAGAGCGTCACCACCGCGATCTCGGTCGTGCCCGAGCCGATGTCGATCACGAGCTTTCCCCCGCGCTCCGCCGCGGGCACGCCCGCGCCGAGCGCGGCCGCCATCGGCGCGGCGAGCAGGTAGACCTCGCGCGCGCCGGCGCTGCGCGCCGCCAGAATCAGCGCGCGGCGCTCGACCGGCGTGAGCTCGCAGGGCGCGCCCAGCACGATCCGCGGTCGGCGCAGCGCCAGGGGATTTCGCGCGCGGCGCACCATGCTGCGGAGCAGCGCCTCGGCCGCCTCGAGATCCGCGATCGCGCCGTCGCGAACCGGGCGCACTTCGACGATCGACTCGGGCATCTGCGCGATCATCGCCTCGGCCTCGCGGCCGATCGCGCGCACCTCGCGGGTGCGGCGATCGCGCGCGACCACGCAGGGCTCCGTGAAGATCTCGCCGGTTCGCCGGCTGATGACGCGCACGTTCGCCGAGCCGAGATCGACGCCGAGATCGGCGGAGAAGGTGCGCGAGAACGAGGAGTGCTTCTGGCTCTGGGTCATCGAGGGCCTCCGCGGTTGCGGCTCCGGTCGATGCAGGACGTGTGCCCTGGGATCGGGAGGCGGCAGGGAAGAGGCAGGGGGGCCGGCTCGGACCAGAAGAGAGAAGGAGTTCACGGGGTGCAGCGTCGGAGGAAGCGCCGGCTGCGGTGTGTGTAGTTTGCCGCTCTCCGAGGGGGAGGCGCCGATCTCACTGCTCGTCCTGCAGCTCCGCGCGCGCGCTGCGCTGCTCGGCGCTTGCGAGCCGCCTCTCGAGCTTGGCGAGCTCGTCATCGCGCAGCCGGCGCCAGCGGCCCGGCCGCAGCGTGCCGAGCTCGATGTTCATCACGCGCACGCGCAGAAGCCGCTTCACGCGCAGGTTCTCCGATTCGCACATGCGCCGGATCTGCCGGTTGCGGCCCTCCGTCAGCACCATGCGGAAGGTCCGCGGGCCGAGCCGCTGCACGCGGCACGGCAGTGTGCGCCGTCCCAGGATCACGATCCCGCTGCGCATTCGCCGAATCGAGTCCTCAGAGATAGGGACGTCGACCTCGACCAGGTACTCCTTCTCGTGCTGGCCGCGAGCGCGCAGGATCTGGTTCACGAGCTCGCCGCGGTTGGTGAGCAGGATCAGGCCCTCGCTCCACTTGTCGAGCCGGCCCACGTGGAAGATCCGCTCCGGGTAGCCGACCGCGTCGATGATGTTCTCGGCCACGCGCTTGTCCGAGGTGCACTCGACTCCGGGCGGCTTGTGGTAGGCGAGCACGACCGGCCGCTTCTCGGGCGCCGCCACTCGCTTGCCGTCGAGCGTGACGAGATCGCCCTGCTTCACCGTGTCGCCGTGCACCGCGACCACGTCGTTGATGCGCACGCGCCCGGCGTCGACGTACTTGTCGGCGGCGCGGCGCGAGCACACGCCGTGCTCGGTGAAGAAGCGGTTGATGCGGATCGCGGTTGGCATGGCCGCGCGCAGGGTATCAGCCGCCGAGCGTGCGGGCGAAGAACGCCTTCATGTCGTCGCGGAACGCCTGCGCCTGGGCGCCGCTCGTGCCGATCGTCGCGCCCTTCTGGCCGTAGCCGGCCTTGAGCGCGTACACGGCCAGGTCGCGGTCGACCAGCGCCGGATCGGCGACGCCGGTCGCCGGGTGGATGAACGCGCCGTCGTCCGCGAGGTAGGCCGTGGGCGCGGCGGGAGAGACCGCCGCTTCGGGAATCGCGTGCACGGGCTCCTCGCGGTCGAAGCTGTGCTCGGCGCCGGCGAAGATGCGGATCGACGCGGCCGCGCCGCGCAGCCTGATCGCCTGCACGAAGCCCTGCGCCTGCTGCGGCGAGACCCAGTCGTCCTGATCGCCGATCAGCACGCGGACCTCGCAGCCACCGACGTCCGGATCGAGCGGCTGGTGGCCGCACCACGGGTAGGCCGCGAGCACCGCGCGCACCTGCGGCCCGTTCGGAAGGATGCGCGAGTTCAGCTTGCGCATGACGGCGGAGAGCACCGCGCTGCCGCCGCGGCTGTGCCCTTGCAGCCCGATGCGCCGCGCATCGATCTCCGGAAGCGCCGCGAGCGCGCGCACCGCCAGCATCACGTCGCAGGCGCTGGCCGCGAACGAGAACTGCGTCTGGTTGGCGACGGTCGAGGTCACGCCCCGGCCGCCGAACGGATCGAGCACGAAGCTCGCGAAGCCCAGCGCGTTCAGCGTCTCGGCGTGCGCAAGGTGCGACGGCGCGACGCTGAGGCTGCCCGGCACCACGATCACCAGCGGCACAGCGCCGCCGCGCTTCACCGGCAGGAAGAGCTGGCCGTCGATCGTCACCTTCGGCATCTCGCCGGGCGCGCTCACGAGCTGGTGATAGTTCACGGGGTTCGCGCTCTCGATCTCGATCTTCCGGCCGCGGAATCTTTCGCTGCTCAATGCATACTCCTCGCGCCGGAGCGTATCCGAACCCGGGGAGAAGCGGCGCGATGAGGAAGTTCGAGGTCGACACGAGCCACGGCCGGCTCGCCTGCGTCGAGACGGAGGGCCGGGGCACGGCGGTGCTCTTCATCCACGGGAACTCGTCCTGCAAGGAGATCTTCGCGCGTCAGCTCGAAGGCGAGCTCGGCTCGCGCTACCGGATGATCGCCTTCGACCTGCCCGGCCACGGCGCGAGCTCGAACGCGCCCGACCCCGCGCGCACGTACTCGATCCACGGCTTCGCCGACGCTGCGATCGCGCTGCTCGCGGCGCTCGCGATCGAGCGCGCGGTCGTCGTTGGCTGGTCGCTCGGCGGGCACGTCGCGCTCGAGCTCGTCGCGCGCTGGCCGGGCTGCGCCGCGGCCTGGATCACCGGCACGCCGCCCGTCGGTGCGAAGGACATGGCGGCGGGCTTCCGGCCCTCGCCGCACATGGAGCTCACCTTCAACGGGGAGTTCAGCGCGGAGGACGCGCGCGTCTTCGCGCAGGACGCCGTCGGCGCGAACGTGCCGCTCGAGCCGTGGATGCTGGCCGCCTGCCTGCGCGCCGACGGGCGCTTCCGCCCCATGCTGCTCGCGTCGGCGCTCGCCGGGCGCGATCTGGACGGGCGCGAGATCGCAGAGACGTCTGCCGTCCCGCTCGCGGTCGTCACGGGCGAGCACGAGCCGTTCGCCGACAACGCGTACCTGCAGTCGCTCGCCTACCGAAATCTCTGGGACGGGCGTGTCCACGTGCTCGCCGGGCTCGCGCACATGCCGTTCTGGGAGGCGCCGCAGCGGATCGACCCGCTTCTCGCGCGGTTCCTCGGCGAGGTATCGTGATGTTTCGCACGGGCATCCGTGATTGCAAAGGAGATCCACGATGATCGGCTACACGACCCTGGGAACCAACGACATATTGCGCGCCGGAAAGTTCTACGACGCGCTCCTCGCCGAGCTCGGCGGCAAGCGCGCCATGGAGATGCCGACCTTCATCGCCTGGGCTTCGCAGCCCGGCGGCGGAATGGTCGCGGTGATCAAGCCGTACGACGGGGGGGCCGCGACCGCCGGCAACGGCGTGATGGTCGCGCTCGCCGCGCAGAGCAAGGCGCAGGTCGACGCGGTCTACGCCAAGGCGATCGCGCTCGGCGGCAAGGACGAGGGCAAGCCCGGCCCGCGCGGCGACGGCTTCTACGCCGGCTACTTCCGCGACCTGGACGGGAACAAGCTCAACGCCTTCTTCATGGGCTGAACCCTCGTTTGACACGCGGCGCCGTTCCCCTGTAGAGCCGGCTTGCGGCAGTGGAAGGGAACGCAATGCGCCGGGGTGTGAGGTTCGCGCGCGCGCGGGCGACGCGTGCGCGTGCGTGGTGGGCAGGGCTCGTCGTCGCGTTTCTTGCGCTCGACGCGAGCGCGGCTCCGCTGCCGAGGTTCTCCGCGTGGACCCCGCTCGCCGGCGACGTGCACCGGCACGCGGGGTCCGCGGACAGCCATCTGAAGCTCGCGGCCGGCGTCTGCAGCGAGGGTGGCACCGGAGATCCCCACGAGCGCGGGCTCAACGTCGCCGTCTACGCGGCGCTGCGCACCGCGGGCTACGACTGGGGCAACCTGTCGTACCACGACTTCGCGATCAGCTCGGGCGAGCAGAGCCGAACCTACCGGGACTGGATCGCGCCGGGTCCCGCGCGCGGCGTCGACGAGACGTTCGGCTACCAGGTGATTCCGTCGACGGCGGGATTCCCCGACTGGACGCGCTGCGGCAGCGGCGCTCCCGCCGATCAGCCCTGCGCGGGCTCGACTGGCGCGAACGAGGCGCTCTCGCACTCGACGGCCGCGGAGCTCGCGAACGCGCGCGGCGTCTTCGCGGCGTTCTCGGGGCGCGAGTACACCAACGGCGTCTCCCTGCACACGATCGCGATCCCGGCCGGACCGACCGACACGATCTGCGGGCTCGACCGCGACGCATCGAACCCGAGCTCGCCGCTTCCGCTCGCGGACCGCTGCGCGAACGAGGGCGAGCTGTACGCGTGGATCCACCGCAGCGCCGCGGAGCACGGCGGCGGCGACGGCGTTCTGATCCGCGCGCACCCCGAGGACCCGGCGCAACCCGGGGCTTGGAGCTGGCACCCGGTCTATCTGCCCGGGGGATTCTCCGACCGGTCCATCTACGGTATCGAGGTCGGCCGGCAGTTCGCGGTGGGCGCGACGTGGGAGGCCACGTTCCAGAAGTACATCGCGCGCGGCTACCGCCTGTTCCCCGCGTACGGGAGCGACGCGCACCGACTGCACCACGACCGCGTGGGCTGCTACGGCGATGAGCGCCCGCAGCTCGGCACCGGCGCGACGATCTGCTGGGCCGACGCTGCGGCGGGGGCCTGGGGCCGCCCCGAGCTGATCGACGCGATGCGCGAGCGGCGCTGCTACTACTCGAGCGCGTTCGAGCCGCGGCTCGAGCTCGAGGCCTGCAACACCGCCGCGAGCCCCGCGTGCGTGGCCATGGGCGGCAACCTCGACTCGCCCGACGGCCGCGTGCGCGTGAAGGTGCGCGCGACGAACGACCCGCGCAGCCAGGGCGCGCTCGCCTCGCCGCAGCGGCGGCTCGCCCACGTCGAGCTCGTGAGCCACGCGGGCGCCGTGCTGCGCTCGTGCACGAGCTGCTGCTCGCGAAGGGATGCTACCGGCGACGTGTGCGAGGTCGACTTCTCGGCCGTCTCGCCGTCCGCCGCGGGCGGCGCCGTCTACGTGCGGATCTGCAGCGGAACCGCCGCCTGCGGCGCCGACGCGGACTCGACCGCGCTGATCAGTGCGCCCGTCTTCGTGAACTGGTCCGCGTTCCGCGACAGCGTCGGCCACGAAGGCGACGGGAGCTACGACACCGACGCCGACGGGATCGAGGCTCAGCGCGACAACTGCCCGGCGCTTGCGAACCCCGCGCAGGAGAACTTCGACCACGACGCATTCGGCGACGCCTGCGACCTGGACTGCCGAAGCAGCGCGGCGGATGCGGACGGCGACGGCCACTACGAGTGCGCGCGCTGCCTGGGCGCGAGCGGCGACTCCGACGGCGATCGCCTTCCCGACGCGTGCGACAACTGCCCGACCGTGCCCAACGGCCCGGCGCAGGCGGCAATGGCCGGGCTCGGGAACCAGCTCGACCGCGACGGCGACGGGATCGGCGACGCCTGCGACAACTGCGTGGTCGACCCCAACCCCGAGGCGATCCCCCTGCCCGGGCGCACCACCACCGGCGGCCAGCTCGACGACGACGCCGACGGCTACGGCAACGCCTGCGACCCCGACTTCGACAACGACGGCCGCGTGCAGACCAGCGCCTACAGCGAGCTTCTGGCGAGCCACGGCCGGCGGGTGACCAGCGACGAGTGCGGCGCTTCGGGCACCGTGCCCTGCGAGCGCTTCGACTTCGACGGCCGCGACCTTTCGATCGGCGGCTGCGCCTTCAACTGCTCCGACTCGACCGCCTTCTTCCGGCTCACGCTCGACCCCACGACCGGCGCGTACCGCGCGCCCCCGCGCCTGGGTCCGAAGTGCGCCGACTGCGGCGTCCGCTTCGACGCGCTCCCCTGCGCGGGCGACGCCTGCGACCCCGACGGCGACGGCGTGCTGCACGCCTCCGACAACTGCCCCTTCACCGCGAACCCGCAGCAGGAGGACACCGACGGCGACCGCGTGGGCGACGCCTGCGACAGCTGCACGCTCGTCCCGAACCGGCGCGTCCCCGCCGGCTTCCTGGCCGCGAACCCCTGGGCCACGCTCACCGGCGGCCAGCGCGACGACGACGCCGACGGCTACGGAAACATCTGCGACGCGAAGTTCCCCGGCAGCACCGGCCTGCTCGTCAGCACGCCCGACCTGCGCGAGATGCGCGCATCCACCGGCAAAGCGCGCGCCGCCCGCAACTGCGGCACCGACGCCGATGCCCCCTGCGCGGCGTTCGACCTGAACGAAGGCGGCAGCATGATCGCGACCTCCGACCTGGTCCGCTTCCGCGAGCTCAGCTCGCGGCAGCCCGGGCCGAGGTGCGCGAGCTGCCCGCTGGCGTGTGCGGCGGGGAGTGCGGCGGTGTGCCCGGCGGCGGCGTCACCCTGATCGACGCGCGCGCTCAATCGCGCTGGATCAGGTGGTCGAGGCGGTACTTGTGGATGCGGTGGCGGAGCGTCCCGCGCGGAAGATCGAGCCGGCGCGAGACACGCGACACGTTTCCGCCAGCCTCGCGAAGCGCGGCCGCGATGCGCTCCGCGTCGGCGGCTTCGTCCGGATCGGCCGGGAGCTCGGAGTCGGGTCCGCGCGCAGGGCGCGCGCGATCCGCAGACGTAGGCGCGGAGTCCTCCTCCCAGGTTGCGTCCTGCAGCAGACCCACGAGATCCTCAGCGTCGTAGACACGCGCGCCGCTCTGCACCAGCAAACGCTCGAGAACGTTCACGAGCTCGCGCACGTTCCCGGGCCAGCGGTGCGCGCGCAGCCGGTCGTAGAACGAGTCGGAAAAGCTCGGAGACGCGATTCCGAGCGTCGAGCACAGCCGCATCGCGGTCGCTCGCACTAGAGCCGGCACGTCGTCTCGTCGCTCGCAAAGCGGCGGCACCACGAGCTGGATCACGTTCAAGCGGAAGTAGAGATCCATGCGGAACCGTCCCAGCTGCACCTGCCGTAGCAGGTCGTGACAGGTCGCCGCGATCACGCGCGCGTTCATCGGAAGCGACTGACTCCCACCCACGCGTTCGAAGACGCGATCCTCGAGCACGCGCAGCAGCTTCGACTGCAGCGCAGCGTCCAGATCCCCGATCTCGTCCAGAAAGATCGTCCCGCCGGCTGCTAGCTCGAAGCGGCCGCGGCGCAGACCGGCAGCGCCGGTGAACGCGCCCTTCTCGTGTCCGAAGAGCTCGCTCTCGATCAGCGTCGGGGAGAGCGCCGCGCAATCGACGTGAACGAACGGCGCCTGCTTGCGATGCGAGAGCTCGTGGATCAGCCGAGCGACGAGACTCTTGCCTGTCCCCGTCTCGCCCTGGATCAGGACCTTCGACTCGACACGCGAAGCACTCAGCACCTCTTCGCGAAGGGCCCGGATGGGAGCGCTCTCGCCAACCAGTGCGGCCAACTCCGACGATCCGCCAGAACTGGCCACCTGGAGCGACACGCGCGCGACCACATCGAGCGGCTCCGCGGGTAGCTCGATCAGGTCCGCGATCCCGAGGCGACTGAGCCGGAATGCGGTCTCGGCTCCCAGATCGCGCCCGAGCACCACGATGGGCGCGCCCCGGAGCAGCTTCGCGAGCGCCCGAACGCGTTCGAAGCTGGCGTCGCCACCCCTCGCGACCCCCAATACTACGACCGCGATGGCGCGCGGCTCTAGCTCGGCCGGCGCTCCGCCCTCGGCGTCGACAGCACGGAGTCCGCTTCGAGCACACCAACCCGATAGCGCCGCGGCATAGGCGACCTCGACGTCGACAAACAGAGCCGTTCGAGTCGACACGCTCGCGCTACTCCAACTTCACATCTCTGCGTATGACAGCGGACGCCGCGCTCGCTTGTCAAGGCGAAATGCGGCGCCGACTCTGGCACGCGGTTTGCGTCCGCGAGTGTGAACCATGGATTTCCGCAGGCTCGACCCAACGCCCGGTCCATCGATTCGAACTGTCGAGCTCGAGATGATCTATCAGCGCGGCAGTCACGAGGTACGAGCGCTGGACCGGGTCAGTCTTCTCATCCCCTCAGGTCAGTTCGTCGTCGTTCGCGGGCGCTCGGGCAGCGGCAAGAGCACGCTGATGCACGTGATCGCCGGACTGCGAAAGGGGACCGCAGGCCAGGTCTTCGTCGGCGAGACCGAGCTTCAGTCTCTTCCCGCGAGCGACGCTGACCGCTTCCGCCGGCGAAATGTCGGCCTGATCTTCCAGTTCTTCAATCTGATTCCATCACTCACCGTCGAGATGAACATCGCGCTTCCGCTCCTGCTGGACGGTTACAAGCTCGCCAACTTGCGCCGGCAGATCGACGAGCTCATCGACCTGCTCGGGATGGCTCATAGGCGAGCGCACGCGCCTCACGAGCTATCGGGCGGCGAGATGCAGCGCGTCGCGATCGCGCGCGCGCTGATCATCAAACCCGCACTGATCCTCGCCGATGAACCGACGGGAAATCTCGACAGTCGGGCCTCGGACGAGATCTTCTCGCTGCTCCGCGATCTGTCGCAAGAGCGGGGAGTGACCACGCTCGTGATGACCCACGAGGTCGAGGCGACTCGCTACGCCAATCGCGTGCTCGAGATGAGCGATGGCCGCATCATCGCCGACTCCGCGGCGCCGACGCCGGATTCCGACCGGTGATCGCCGAGCGCTGGATCGGCGGGTCGTCGCCGCTTCCGTTCTCGATTCTTCTGTCGATCCGCTCGCAGCTCACGGATCGCTTCGCGATCTCGATCCTGACCGCTCTCGCAGTGGCGGCGAGCGTCGCGTTGGCGATGAGCGTCGAGGTCGCATCGCGCTCCCTGCAGGAACAGCTGCGCACGACCACACAGGCGTTGATCGGCTCGGCTTCGCTCTCGATCTCCGCCGGACAGGTGGGAGTACCGGAGGGGACCCTCGATCAGGTCGCTGGGATTCCAGGCGTTCTCGGCGCCTCGCCGTTGATCCGGCGCAGCTTCCGAGTTGCTTCCGGCGCCGAACAGGGACGGGCGCTCCACGTGATCGGGCTCGACCTGCTCGGCGAGAGTGATGTCAGGCGGTACGAGATCTCCCGCGCCGGCGTGATCGTGCGCGATGCCGTCCGCCTGCTCGCGCTTCCGGACTCGGTCGTCGTCTCGAAAGCCTTCGCCGTTCGACTCGGAGTCGGCGATGGAGACCGGCTCGCGCTCACGCTCGAGGGCCGGCCGGTCGAGCTCGTCGTGAGGGGGGTGCTCGGCGGAGAGGTGGCGGAAGCCTTTGGCGGGCAGATCGCCGCCATGGACATCTTCGCGCTGCAGCAGGTCGTGGGAATGGAGGGACGCTTCGAGCGCATCGACGTGGCGCTCGAAGCGGATGCTTCGATCGAGGAGGTATCTGAGCGAATCCAGGCGGCGATCGGCCCGGGACTCTCGATCGACCGCGACGCCGAGCGCGAGAGCTTCGGACTGGCGCTGCTGCGCACCTACCAGCGCGCTCTTTGGGCGATCGTACTCGTCGGGCTAGCGACCTCGTCACTGTTGACCTACGCCGTGAGCTCGATGTCGATCGATCGCCGGCTCGAGGAGCTCTCTCTCCTTCGAGCGGCCGGAATGGAGGGCGAGCGCGTCGCCCGGGCCGTTCTCGCCGATGCGTTCGTGATCGCGGTCGCTGGAACCGCGGTGGGCGCTGCGGCAGCGCCGTTCGTCACTCGCGCGGTCTTCGGCGTGCTCTCGGTCGCGTCGCGAGTCCTGAGCGGAATGGAGCTCAGCGACGCCGGTCTCGCGCCTGCAACGATTGCGATCGGGCTCGCAGTGGGTGTGGTGGGCGTGGTCGGCGCGGCGATTCCCGCCTCGCGGCGCGCAGCGCGGATCGGACCTTTCGAGCTGATCGATATCGGCCGCGGCTCGATTCGGCGCGAGCGTACGCGTGCACGCGCCAGTGGCTTCGCACTCGTGGGAGCGGCGCTGCTCGCCTTCGCATGGATCGAGAGCGCCGGCCCGAGCGCCCTACGCGTGATCGCGGGCGTTGTCGGAGGGGTCGCATTCTCGGCCGGGCTCGGACATCGCCTGATCGACCGCGGCGCGAACCCGTACGGCTGGCTCAGCCGCTCCATCCCCCGCATCGGCTTCCTCATGAGCTCCACGCTTCGGGATCGCCCGGTCGAGACGGCTCTCACGATCTCCGCCTGGGCGACGATCGCCGCCGGCCTGATCACCGGCGTGACCGCGATTCGCAGCTACACCGGCAGCATCGACAGCTACTACTACGGCCTGTACGGAGAGGACGCGGTCATGCTCCTGGCGGGCGACCCGTTTGGGACGAAGGGATTGGAGGCGATTTCTCAGGAGACGCTCGATGCACTGAAACGAAGCGGACGTGTAGAGGAGATTGCGGCTGTTCGCAAGGTCGAGGTGTCTTTCAGAGGAAGGACGATCAATCTCACTTCGATCTCGACAGACGCGATCTCTCGTCGCGGAGAGCTAGGCGTTGCGACCCGGAAGCCGAAGGAAGCGCGTGCCGCGCTTGCTAGAGGCGAGCTCGCAATGAATGAATCGTTCGAAGCGAGCTTCGGCGTCCATGTCGGCGATTCGGTAACGCTGGAGGCGCAGGATGGATACCGCACGCTCCGCGTGGGGACTTCCGTTCGCGGAATGGCAGGGCCAAACGGCTCGCTGCATCTCGATGAATTGGCATTCGAGCGGGTATTTCCGGGCTCGGACAGAGGCTTCTACATGGCCGCCCTCTGGGTCACGCCACCGGAGGAGGAGTCCGTTGAGTTATTGCGCCGGATCGAGACCTCGCAGCCGCTCTTTTTCCTGCGTGGCAGAGAGGCGAGGAGATTCGTCGCTCGTTCGGCCGAGAAATACCGAGCGCTGCTCATGGTCCCGATCGCACTGGTGTGTGGGCTCGGACTGGTCTCGCTGCTCAGCCTGCTCTTCGGCGCGACGCGGTCGCGTCAGAAGGAGTTCGCCCTGCTCCGCGCCGCCGGGGCGACCCGCGCGAATGTGGTCGCGATCATCACACTCTCAGGAGGCCTGATCGGCACACTGGGCGCTCTGATCGGGATCGCGATCGCCGTGATCTGGTCAAACGTAATCTGTGAGTTTCTCTCGGAGTCGATCGGCTGGAAGATCGAGCCTCTCCTCGCTAGCGACGTCGCGACTTGGGTCTGCGCGGCGGCAACCTTGCTCGCCATGCTCGGTAGCTTGCTCCCGGCCCTTCTGACCACGCGAACGAGAGATCCGATCGGCGCTCCGACGCCCTAGCACCAACCCATGGTGACGGCGATGCCACTGATGACTGCGAGGCGAATCGCGGCGCGAAGCCTCGTCAGCACATCTCCATCAGGATCGGACACCCGCAGATCACCGCGATCCGGATCGCCGTGCGCACGATCTCGACCCAGAGGAGCATGCGCCTAGCGTAACCCTCGCGCGACCGTCGTCGCAATACGCGCCCGCCTCACCCCCCAAACTCCCCCGGCACACGCTCCGCGCTGAACTCGTCGACGATCGCGCCAACGCCCGGCTCGTCGACTTCGTGCAGCTCGTAGCGCACGCGGGCGACGGGCTTGGACAGGCCGAGCAGCGTGCGCAGGTCGATCGGCGTGGCCGAGACCACGACCTGGGCGGCGGAGGACTCGATCGTGCGGCGCAGCTCTTCGCGCTGCGCCTCGCTGTAGCCCATGGCGGGCAGCACGCGGCCGATGTGCGGGTAGCGGGCGTAGACGGCGGCGATGCCGGGCGCGGCCGAGGCGCGCGGGTCGACGATGGCGGCGACACCGGCGCGTGTCGCGGCGACGAAGCCGGCGCCGTAGGCCATGCCGCCGTGGGTGAGCGTGGGGCCGTCCTCGACCACCAGCACGGAGCGGCCCTGCACGGCGGCCGGGGACTCGAGCCGGGGCGGCGAGGCCGTGCGCACGATCCGCGCGCGCGGGTTCAGGCGGTGCAGGGCGTCGCACAGGCGCTGCACGTCGGCGCTGGCCGCGGCGTCGACCTTGTTCACCACCAGCACGTCGGCCATTCGCGCGACGGCCTCGCCCGGGTGGTGGGTGTCGGACTGGTCGGGGCGCAGCGCGTCGGCGATGGCGATGTGCAGGTCGGGTGCGATGAACGGGAAGTCGTTGTTGCCGCCGTCCCAGACCAGGACGTCGGCCTCCTGCTCGGCCAGCGCGAGGACTTCGCCGTAGTCCACGCCCGCGAACACGCGCGCGCCGGCCTCGACGTACGGCTCGTACTCCTCGCGCTCCTCGATCGTGCAGTCGGCGGCGGCCAGGTCCGCGCGGCTCGCGAAGCGCTGCGCGCGCTGGCGCGCGAGGTCGCCGTAGGGCATGGGGTGGCGGATCGCGGCCACGCGCATTCCCGCGCGCGCGAGCCGCCGCGCGATCCAGCGCGAGGTCTGCGACTTGCCGCAGCCGGTGCGCACCGCCGAGACCGCGATCACCGGCACGCGCGAGCGGAGCATGGTGGCGAGCGGCCCGTGCAGCACGAAGTCGGCGCCGCAGGCGAGCGCACGGGAGCCCAGGTGCATGGCGTCGGCGTGGGCCAGGTCGCTGTAGGCGAGCACCACGCGCTCGACCGCGTGGTGCCGGCAGAGCGATTCGAAGTCGGCCTCGTCCTCGATCGGGATCCCCTCCGGGTAGAGCGGCCCGGAGAGCGCCGCGGGGTAGCGCCGCATCGCGATCCCCGGGATCTGCGCCGCGGTGAACGCCACGACCTCGAAACCGGCG
>VGRW01000078.1 GCA_016875225.1 Deltaproteobacteria bacterium | reverse complement strand
GCCCGATGTGCGCGGACTGCCACTCGACCGGCGTCGTGAAGGGCTACGACGCGGCGAGCGACTCGTACGGCACGAGCTGGGCGGAGCTCGACGTCGGCTGCCAGGCGTGTCACGGGCCGGGGTCCGCGCACGTCGAGCTCGCGCGCGCGGGCTCCGGGTCCGCGACCGGGAAGCCCGGAGGGCTGCTCGTCGATCTCGCGACCGCGGACGCGACGCGGCAGGTCGAGAGCTGCGCGCCGTGTCACTCGCGGCGCGCGCAGATCCGCGCCGACATCCCCTACGGCCGGCCGCTCCTGGACGGCTTCCTGCCCGCGACGCTCGACGTCGGCCTGTACCACCCCGACGGCCAGATCGACGCCGAGGTGTACGAGTACGGCTCGTTCCTGCAGAGCGCGATGTACGCGCGCGGCGTGCGCTGCAGCGACTGCCACGATTCGCACAGCGGAAAGCTCGCGGCGGAGGGAAACGCGCTCTGCGTGCGCTGTCACTCGCCCGCCGGTGATTCGCGCTTTCCGACTCTGAAAGCCAGGGAGTACGACGCGCCCGAGCACCACCACCACGCGCCGGGCTCGGCCGGCGCGGCCTGCGCCGACTGTCACATGCCGGAGAAGACCTACATGGAGATCGACCGGCGCCGCGATCACTCGATCCGAGTGCCGAGGCCGGATCTCTCGGCGAAGCTCGGCACGCCGAACGCGTGCAACGCCTGTCACGCCGACCGCACGCCTGCGTGGGCGGCGGAGCACGTCGCGAACTGGTACGGGCCGGAGCGCCGCAGCGAGCCGCACTTCGGCGAGGTCTTCGCCGCGGCGCGAGCGGGCGACGGCAGCGCGATCCCCGCGCTGATGAAGCTCGCGGACGACCCCGCACAGCCGACCGTCGTGCGCGCGACCGCGCTCGGGCTGCTCGAGCCCGCGGGGCCGCAGATCACGCCGGTGCTCGAGCGCGCGGCGAAGGAGGCCGACCCGTGGCTGCGCAGCGCCGCCGCGGGCGCGTGCGACGCGCTCGGCGCCGAGGCGCGGCTGGCCGTCGCGTCGCCGCTGCTCTCCGACCCGGTGCTCGGCGTGCGAATCGAGGCCGCGCGCGTGCTCTCGGTTCTGCCCGCGGCGGACCTCGCGCCCGATCTGCGGGCTCGCCTGGACGCGGGCCTGCGCGAGTTCGAGACCGCGCAGCGCGTGCAGGGCGACCTGCCCGGCGCGCACCTGAACCTGGGCGTGGTGCTGGCGAATCGCGGCGAGGACGCGCGCGCCGAGGCCGAGTACCGCACCGCGCTGCGCATGGACCCCGCGTTCCTTCCCGCGAGCTTCAACCTGGCCACGCTGCTCAACAAGATGGGGCGAAACGCGGACGCGGAGAGCGCGCTCCGCGACGCGATACGGCTCTCGCCCGAGCAGGGCGACCTGCACTACTCGCTCGGCCTCCTTCTCGTCGAGGCCGGCAAGCTCGAGCCCGGCGCCGAGTCACTCGGCCGCGCCGCGGAGCTCATGCCCGAGCGCGCGCGCGTGCACTACAACCACGGCCTCGCGCTGCTGCGCTCCGGCCAGCGCGCCGATGCGGGCCGCGCGCTGCGTCTTGCCTACGAGCGCGCGAAGAGCGACCCGCAGATCGTGCACGCGCTCGCGCTCTTCCATGCGCAGGCCGGCGAGTGGGCGAGCGCGCTGCCGCTCGCGCGCGAGCTGGTCGCCCTTGCGCCCGAGGACCCGGGCGCGAAGGAGATGCTCGCGAGGATCGAGGCCGAGCTCAGCGCACCGTGATCTCGACCCGGCGGTTGCTCTTGCGCCCCTGCGCCGACGCGTTCGACGCGGCCGGCGAGGCGGTCGAGAACGCCGTCACCTTCATCCGCGCGGGCTCGATCCCCAGCGTCGACAGGTAGCCCGCGCACGCCTGCGCGCGCTGCGCGGAGAGCGTCTGGTTGGTGGCCTCGCCGCCGGTCGAGTCCGCGAAGCCCTGAACGTCGAACGTCGCGTGCGGGAACGGCGCCTGCTTCTCCGCGAACCAGCGCAGCTGCTGCTTCGCGTCCTCGTCGAGCGCGGCGCTGCCGGTCGCGAAGTAGATCACCGCCGCGTACCGGGCGGCCTCCGCGTGCGCGGCCTCGTCCTGCTGTTTCAGCCGCTCGTATTCCTGGTCGTAGGCGTTGTTGTAGGCGGTCTGACAGGAAATCGAGACCAAAGCGAAGGCGAGCGCGACGACGAGAACGGCTGCGTTTCTCACTTCGACGCCCGCCCCTCGAGCGCGGCGGCTAGCTCCGCGAGCGAGAGCGCGCTGTCGCCGCCGCCGTCGATCTCCATGAACATCGGCAGGCGCGCGCTCACGAACTCGCGCCGCGAGACGCGGCCGTCGCCGTCCTTGTCGATCGCCGCGAAGTCCTCCTTGAGCACGACTACCTTCACGAACTCCGCCTCGGTGAAGAAGCCGTCCTTGTCGCTGTCGCCGAGGAAGAACACGTCGACCAACCGCTCGTAGAACTCGTCGATCTCGATCGCGCCGTCGCCGTTCGCGTCGGTCTCGGCGAAGGCCGCCTTCAGGTCGTACTTCTGCGCCTGCTCCGCTCTCGCGCCGATCGCGACGAGAATCCCGATGCCAAACACCGCGAGTGCCCCGATCCGCTTCATCTCTGCTCCCCCGCGCGTCACGAGTTCTGGATCTGCCAGGTGCCGTCGGCCTGACGGCACGCGGTCCCGGAGGTCTGCTGCTTCTCGTTGCCGATCACGACCTCCTGCCGGTACTCGCGGCAGTACTGCCCGTTCGCGAGCTGGTAGGTGTGGGTCGGCGTGATCGAGCCGGAATTCCCCGAGTCGGGGTTGTTCCAGGCCGACGCCTGGCCCGAGCGGTTCTGCTCGAAGGCCGCCGCCGCGGCCGCCGCCGCCATCTTCTTGTCCTTGTCGTCCAGGCGGTGCCCGACGTAGCCGCCGGCCAGGCCGCCGACCAGAGCGCCCGCGACGACCGCGCCGCCTTTTCCACCCATCGCGCCGACCAGAAGCGCTCCCGCGCCCGCGCCGATCACCGCGCCCAGGACGGCCTTCGGGTTGTTCGATACGCCCTCTTCCGCCGACTGCAGCTGCGCGCAGCCGGCAGTGATCACCACGGCGAGCAGCGCGGCGACGGCGCGCTCCAGATTCGACTTCCTCATCTTTTCTCCCGTTCGCAGTGTCGACAGGTCTTCGCGGTCCGTGCGATGCTGCTGCGCAAGGCACGGACCGGGAGGATGTACCGATGAGCCGCACGATCGCAATCGCAACCGCAGCGCTTCTCTTCGTGTTCGCGCCCCACGCGCAGGCGCAGACCGCGAAGTGGGACCAGGCCGCGGTCACGGCCGCCGCCGCCGATCTCGAGTCCGCCGTCTCGGGCCTGCGCGATGCGGTGCGCAAGAGCAACGCGTGGAACATGACCACGGACCGGTCGAAGCTGCACGAGATCACCCAGGACCTGCGGCAGATCGAGTGGCTGGCCGCGAGCCTGCACGGCGACCTGGAGAAGGGTGAAGGGCTCGAGGCGACCACGCCGGTGTACGAACAGATCCTGCAGCGCCGCGAGTACGCGAAGTCCGACGCGATGTTCGTCGACATCAACGACTTCCTGAAGCCCAAGCTCGCCGCCACGCGCGCGGCGCTGTTGAAGCTCTCCGCCTACTACGCGAAGCAGCCGTCGCCCTGACCTTCGGGAAGTCGAGCACCGCGGAGCAAGTCACCGAGGGGATCGATCTGTCCGGAACGCTCGCGCTGGTCACCGGCGTGAACTCCGGGATCGGCTTCGAGACCATGCGCGTGCTGGCGCTGCGCGGCGCGAAGGTGATCGGAACCGCGCGCACGCTCGAGAAGGCCGAGGCAGCCTGCGCGCGGGTGAGCGGCGCGCTCGTGCCGCTCGCCTGCGAGCTCGAGAGCCAGGACTCGATTCGTGCCTGCGCGCGCGAGGTCTCGCGGATGGGCCGGCCGCTCGATCTGTGCATCGCCAACGCGGGAATCATGGCGCTGCCCGAGCGAGCGCTCGTGAACGGCGTCGAGAAGCAGCTCGCCACCAATCACCTGGGGCATTTCCTGCTCGTGAATCTGCTGCGGCCGCAGCTGGACGCCGCGCGCGCAGCGCGCGTCGTCGTCGTGAGCAGCGCCGCGCATTTCCAGGCGCCGTCGGGCGGGATCGACTTCGACGACCTCGCAGCCGAGCGGAGCTACGGCGCGTGGCGCGCGTACGGGCAGTCGAAGCTCGCGAACGTGCTCTTCGCGAAGGCGCTCGCGCGGCGGATCGGCCCCAGGCACACCGCGAACGCGCTGCACCCCGGAGTCATCTCCACGAACCTGGGCCGGAACATGAATCCGCTTCTCGGCGCGGTCGCCGGCTTCGTGATGCGGCCGTTCTCGAAGACGATCCCGCAGGGCGCGGCCACCAGCTGCTACGTCGCCGCGCGGCCGGAGCTCGAGGGGGTGACCGGCAAGTACTTCTCGGACTGCGCAGTGAGCGAGCCGAGCCGGCGCGCGAACGACGAGGCGCTCTCCGAGCGGCTCTGGGACGTGTCTTCGCAGCTCACCGGGGTTCGCTAGCCGGCGGCTTGCGCCGGAAGATCACGAGTGACTCGTCGGTCCGCGGCGCGTAGCTTCGCGCGGCCTCGCCCCAGACCGACGTCGTGCCCGAGTCCAGGATCTCGACCACGCCCTCCACGTCGTACTCGCGTCGCAGGTAGCCCTGCGCCCAGTCGAACGCGTGGTGCTCCGACGCGGGCCGCCACATCCAGGAGCTGAACGCGTTTGCGAGCACCACCACCGGCGCGCGCGCGGCCTCGACCTGCGCGACCAGCTCCTTCTGCATCGCGAGCGCGTAGGGGTGCACCTCCGTGAGCCCGTACATGTAGATGTGCCCGGTCGCGCTGCGGCGCTGCGCGTAGAAGAAGATCTGCGGCTCGGAGCCGAACACGGCCACGCGCTCTTCGGGGGTGGTGTTCGCGCGCACGTAGTCTGCGATCTCGATCGACTCGGGGAACGGGTTCAGTCGGTACACCGCGCGCGAGAACTCCAGCGGCGAAAGGCGCAGCAGCGGGTCGCGCTCCAGCCCGATCAGAAGCGCCGCGGACGCGACGACCACCGCCGCAGCGGCCTTCGCGCCCACGCGGCGCGCGACGGCGCTCGCGCCGACCCCGACGAGCAACGCGACAGCCGGCCACATGGCGATGAAGTAGTGGGGGCGGAAGTGGCCGCCCGGCACGACCGCGAACACCGAGAACGCCAGCAACCCGCCGAGGAAGAGCGCGGAGCGCCGGGCCAGCGAATCCCGGATCGGCGCGAGCAGGCCGAGCGCGGCCAGCGCCAGGAACCCCGCGAGCGGCGGCATGCGCCCGAGCGCGAAGCCGAGCCGGCCGAGCGCGTACGCGAGCGGCTCGGACGTCGCGTAGCTCGACGCGTACACGAAGTTCCAGAACCAGAAGCGTTCGAAGACGCCCGCCCCCCAGAGCCAGAGCGCGATCGCGGCGAACGGAAGCGCGGCGCCCGCGCAGTAGGCGGGGAGCCCGCGCCTGGAATGCCGAAGCACCCAGAGCGCGCCGAAGGCCGCGAACACCACCCCGTGCTGCTTCATGGTGTAGGCCAGGCCGAGAACCGCGCCGCTCGCGAAGAGCTCCAAGGTTCGCCTCGATTCCAGCGCGCGCAGCAGCAGCACCAGCCCCGCCAGCGCGAAGAGCGCGACGAAGTGGGTCGCGTGCGCGGCCGTGCCCAGCACCGCGACGGCGAGCGACAGGAATCCGTACGCCGCCCCGGCCGCCGCGCCGGTCCAGTCGTCGCCGATCCGGCGCCCGAGCGCGTAGACCAGGACCATCGAGAGCAGGCTCACCGCGAGCAGGCCGAGCCGGATCGCGAGCGCCGTCTGGCCGAAGAGCCCGAGCGCCAGCGCGTAGGCCGCCGCGGTGCCGGGCATCTTCATGGTGTAGGCCTCGGCCCAGGGCGGAACGCCCTGCAGCAGCAGCTGCGCGAAGTAGGCGTACTCGCCCTCGTCGCGCTCGAGCGGCACGTCGGCGATGCGCATCCGGATCGCCGCGACGACGAGCGCGGCCAGCCCGAGCGCGAGCAGCGCCCGGCGCCGCCGCCGCCTCTCGTGCGCCTGGTCCGCTTCGTCCGCCGTCTTCGCGCTCATCTGGATCCGCCCGCGATCATCGCGCGTTTTCCCCGCCCACGGCAGACCGAGCAGGCGGATCGGCGCTTCGAGTAGACTCGCGAGCCGGACGCGGGCGGATGCAGCGGCAAGCGAGGAGGAAGCGATGGGTGGGCAGGCGGCTTCGGAGCGGGAGAAGTTCGACGCGATCGTGATCGGGTCCGGCCTGGGCGGCCTGGCCGCGGCCGCGTACCTTTGCGCGGCGGGAAAGCGGACGCTCGTGCTCGAGGGTCACTACGTGGCGGGCGGGAACAGCCAGGTGTTCCGCCGCAAGCACAAGGGCCAGGAGTACGAGTTCGACGTCGGCATCCACTACATCGGCGAGTGCGGCCGCGACGGCGTGATCACCGCGGTGCTGAACGGCCTGGGCCTCGCGGAGCGCGTGGTGTTCCGGCCGCTCGACTCCGACGGCTACTCGACGCTGCACTTCCCCGACGTTTCGTTCCGCGTGCCGTTCGGCTGGGACCGCTACCGCGCGCGGCTGCACCAGACGTTCCCGAACGAGAAGGTCGCGCTCGACGCCGTGCTCGACGTGATGCAGGACGTGGCAGGCACGGGCCACCGGCTCGGCCGCGGCGAGCTCGCGATGGCCGACATCATGACGCAGGCGCCGACGTTCCTGCAGCAGGGTCTGCGGCCGGTGACGGAGCTCTTCGCCGAGCACAAGCTCTCCAAGCAAGCCGGCGCGGTGCTGCTGGGCGAGCAGGGCTGCTACGCGGTGCGCCCGTCCGACACGCCGGTCGTGATGGCCGCGGGGCTCACCGACCACTTCCTGCGCGGCGCGTACTACCCGGAGGGCGGCGGCCAGGTGCTCGCCGCGCGCCTGATCGAGTCGATCCGCGCCAACGGCGGGGAGGTGCGCACGCAGAGCCCGGTGCGGCGCATCCGCATCGAGAAGGGCCACGCCGTCGGCGTGCTCACCGGCCGCAAGGACCGCGCGCCGCACGAGGTCGACGCGCCGCTCGTGATCTCGAACGCCGACCTGAAGCGCACCTTCTTCGAGCTGGTCGGGCCCGAGAACCTGAAGCCCGACACGGTCGAGCGGATCCGCTCGCTCAAGATGGCCGTGCCACTGTTCTGTGTGTACCTGGGCCTGGACATCGACCTGCGCGCGAAGGGCTTCCCCAACAGCAACCACTTCATCTGGGGCGACTACGACATCGAGGGCGTCTACGACGAGCTCGACGCCGGCCGCATCTCGTCGAAGGCGATGGCGTACATCACCGCCGCGAGCCTGAAGGACCCCGTCACGCGCCAGATCGCGCCGGTCGGCCACACCAACCTGCAGATCATGACGCTGGTCCCGCGCGAGTACTCGGTGTGGGGCGTCGATCGCGGCCCCGCCGACGGCGGCGACTACCACCGCGACCCGGTCTACCGCGAGCGCAAGAAAGAGCTGATGGACCACCTGATCGACGTCTCCGAGCGCGTGATCCCCGGCCTGCGCGAGCACATCGTCTGGCAGGAGGCCGCCACGCCGATCAGCCAGGAGCGCTTCACGCACTCCACCGGCGGCACCTCCTACGGGATCGAGATGTCGCGCAGCCAGGCCGGCCCGATGCGCGTCGGCCCCCGCACCGAGATCGAGGGTCTGTTCCTCACCGGCGCCAGCACGCCCTCGGGCCCCGGCATCTCCGGCGTCCTGCGCAGCGGCATCGCCACGGCAGGCGAGATCCTCGAAACCGACCTGCTCCGCCCCATCCTCGCCGGCGAAGTCTTCGGCGACCGGTCGAAGCTACCGGAGCTGCGCGAGGGGTGGGATGCGTGGAGGGAGAGTCACTAGCGGAGCGACGGGACGAAGGACGAGCGATCGTTCGGTCCAACGAAGCCGCCATCTCGGGATTCGAGCGGTCCAACGATCGACCCGCAGGTCAGCGGGTCGTGGCCGGGTTCCGTTTCGAGCCGTGACCCAGCGCCGACCCGACGCTATTCCCAGGCCGGGCGCAGGTCGAGCGCCGGGAAGCGGACGTGCGGGTCGGGCGCGAGGATCACGGCGACCACGGTGTGTCCGCCGAGCACCGGCTTCGACAGGTACAGCCGGCTGTCCGGACCGGCCTGACGCGCGGTCCGGCGCCAGCTCTCGACGACTTCGGGATCGCTCGTCACCAGGTGCGGCTCCATGAACGGAGCGATCAGGTCGACACCGCTCGCGGCCAGATACTCGTAGGAGGCGACCTTGTCGTGCGCCATCGCGCGCTCCGCGCTCGGCGGCATCTTCTGGCGCGCGACCACCTTGTCGGTCAGGCCGAGCTCGTCGAGCGTGCGCAGACCGCTGAAGTAGGGAATCGCTCCGACGCAGGGAATCGCGACGTGCGTGTCGCGCGGCAGCAGGCCCTCGTTGACCATCCTGCCCAGAATCACCCCCTCGGGCTCGACGGTGGCGAGAAATCCCCGGTGCTCCTCCTGGCGCAGAGCGACGAACTGACGACTCAGTGCCTCGAACGACGAGTTGTAACTGCGAAGATATCCGGAGACACCGGGAACGCTTTCGAGCCACGGATGGCGGCGAAGATCGACAAGGTCGCGATTGCCGTCGGCGCGCGCGTGCCAGCCGGGAAAGCCCGGTTCGTAGCTCGATGGAAAATCGAGGTGGGACAGCGCAGGAATCACCGCCACGGCCAGGCAGGAAGCGCCGGCCCAGGCCACCGCGAATGCAGTGCCGAGGCGCTGCGCGGCGAACGCGAGCCCGTCGTACAGCAGCACCGCGAGCAAGGGGAAGTAGACGTCGACGGGACGGTACTCGAAGTGATCGCCGCCGCAGTACGCGACGTAGAGCGCATGACTCGCCACCGTGAGCCCGATCAGAACGGTCGCGGCCGGGCGCCCGGCCCACACGCGGCACGCCGCGCCCACGACGACCAGCGGGAGCCAGACCGGCGCGCCGTACTCCTGCAGGAAGGTGCGCAGGTAGAGCCCGCCCATGTCCCACCAGCTCGCTCCGTCGAGCTTGGCGTAGTAGGTGTTCGGAAGCCACTCGCCGTAGTACGCCCAGCGGAACGCGAACTGCGCGCCGACGACGACCGCGAAGAGCAGCGCGCCCTTCGCCGCCGCGGCGAGATCGACGCGCCGCTCGTACGCTTCGCAGCCGAAGCGCGCCGCGAAGAACGCGCCGGCGAACAGGAGGCCGTCGGGCCGGGTCAGCGCGGCGAGCGCGAGCAGCAGCGCGGGCCGCCACCAGCGGGATTCCCGCCGCTCGATCTCGCGAACTCCGACGAGCACGGCCGCCACCACCAGCAGCTCGAAGAGCTTGGTCTCGAGGCCGCTCGTGCTCCAAACGGCCGCACTGCGGTTCAGTGCCAGCCACAGCGCCGGAACGACGACGAGCCACGACCCGACGCCCCGTCGCTCGCGGCGCCAGCAGAAGGCGACCGTCCCGCCCCAGAGTACGAGCCCGGCGGCAGCGCTGATCCAGTTCGCGGTCTGGTGCGGCTCGAAGCCGGTGAGCCACTGGCACGAGGACAGGACCAGCACCCAGAGCAGATTGGTGTAGCCCTCGACGCGCTCGAAGCCGGGATTGAACACGAGGGGGTAGCCATCGCGAAGATTGCGCGCGTAGCGAAACGAGATGAACGCGTCGTCGGTCAGGAACTCGTAGACCCAGATCTGGTACGCGAAGATCAGCAGGCACGCCGAGAGCGCCGCGGCGAGCGCGAGCGACGGGGCGG
The DNA here is from genome assembly GCA_016875225.1 of Deltaproteobacteria bacterium. Taxonomy (NCBI): domain Bacteria; kingdom Pseudomonadati; phylum Myxococcota; class Myxococcia; species Deltaproteobacteria bacterium. The sequence goes on along the minus strand of VGRW01000078.1, from coordinate 6,511 downwards.
CGTGCGCGGCGCGCGCACGCGGCTCAGGGGGCTTCGCGGACGAAGTACGCAAAATGTCCATCCGGTGTTCGGGCGGTTTCGGGACGATACGCCGCCGCGAAGCCGGGGTGAAGCAGCAGCTCTCGCTCGGCGGGGTAGAAGGGACGAACCAGCTCGAGCGGTGGCAGCGGGTCGCGCGAGAGTCCGTACACTCCGACGATGACGTACTCCGGCCGCCGCCCGAGCACGTACTCGACGTCGTACTTCTCGTGGCCCGCCTGCCCGCCGCCGAGCTCGGGCATGTCTCGATGGGCGATGTGCAGGTCGTTCAGACCCAGCATGTCGATCGCGCGCAGCCGCGAGAAGTACGGGATCGCGCCGGCGGGGATCACCGCGATCGTCTCGCCGGGCTTCGCGTGCTCGCGGAACCACGCGCCGATCCGCCGCCACGCCCCGACCTCGCGGACGTCCTGCTGCACGTAGCCGTACTGCGTGCCGCGGAACGCGGGCAGCGCCGAGTACGCGGCCATCGCCGCAAACACGGCGACCGCGATCGCTTGCGCAAAGCCAACGCGAGTGACTCGCTCGAGACACGCGTGTGCGCCCCAGCCGACCAGCAGCGCGAACGGCCCCAGCACGGGCACGAAGAAGCGGTACATCGGCAGGCCGTCGCCGCCCACCGCCACCACCTGCGCGGCGAGTGCGCCGGCCACCGCCGCCAGAAGAGCCGCAAACCGCCTGCGCGCGCCCAGGAACGCAGCCGCGGCGATCGGCAGCAGCCAGTAGCCGGTCACCGACAGCCAGTCGTGCGCGTAGGCGAGACCACGTCGGAGCTGCGCGGCGCTGCCGCCGACCTTCGCGTAGAAGGTGTTCGGCAGCGGGTACCCGTAGTACTGCCAGCGCCACAACAGATAGGGCGTGACGATGGCCAGGAACACGCCCAGCCACGCGTACCAGCGCGGCCAGAATCCGCGCTCGCGCCGACACAGCGCGAGCGCCGCTGCCGCGACGACGACGGCGAGCGGCGCACCCTCGGGCCGCGCCAGCGCAGCGAGGCCGAAGAGCGCCGCGCTCGAAGCCGGCAGCTCCCCGCGCTCGACCGCCTCGGCCGCGAGGCCGGCGCCCCACACGATCAACGCCGCGAAGAGCGGCGCCTCGAGTCCGCCCGTCGCCCACACCGCGAAGGCGGGGCTCACCGCGAGCCACACGGGCGCGCACCACAGCGTCGCCGGATGGCGCAGCGACGAGGGCCCGAATCGCACCGTCGCCGCGATCGACGCCACGGACGCACCAAGCCCGAGCCAGCGGCACGCCAGCTCGGGATCGAAGGAGGCCGCAAGCGAGAGGCTCGCGCAGAGCACCCATAGGAAGTTGGTGTAGCCCTCGACCCGCTCGCCGGGATTGAACACGAGCCCGTGTCCGTCGACCAGGTTCAGCGCGTAGCGGAAGCTGATGAACGCGTCGTCGACGGTGTGGTCGTAGAAGCGCAGCGCCAGCAGCAGGAACAGCGCCGCGCAGACGCCGAACACGAGCCACCGCGAAGACGCGAGCTCCGCCACTCGCCCCGCGCGCGAGGCGTCCGCGCCCCCCCTCGCTCCGCGTCGTCTCGCTCGAGCGCCCGCCAATCGCGTCTCCGCCTCCCGCGGAGAGAATTAGCCCAACTCGCGCCGCGGACCCGCGGCGCCCGCGAGCAAGAGGCCCGTGGTCCGAGACCGAATGCTTTGCGAAGTGAGAGAGTCCGGGCTCTCGCGGGGTCGGGTCGGCGCGACCTCTCCGGCAGGAGGCCGCCACCCCGATCAGCCAGGAGCGCTTCACTCACTCCACCGGCGGCAACTGCTACGGAATCGAGACTTCGCGCAGCCGGGCCGCTCCCATTCGCGTCGGCCCCCGCACCGAGATCGAGAGCCTGCTCCTCACCGGCGCCAGCACGCCGTCGGGCCCCGGCATCTCCGGCGTCCTGCGCAGCGGCATCGCCACGGCAGGCGAAATCCTCGAGAACGACCCGCTCCGCCCGATCCTCGCGGGCGAAGTCGTCGCCGACCGGTCCAAGCTGCCCGAGCTGCGCGAGGACTGGGATGCTTGGGGGGAGAGTCACTGAGTCGCCGAGCCAGAGCGCCTCGACCCGCAGCCCCGGGTGGCGCCGACGGGCCCGCGTGAAGTGGAGTTCGGTCCGCGAAACCCGGCGCGGCGCACCGGCGCGCGGTAGGATTCGGCGATCGCGAACTCCCTCTTCACACGCTTTGCGCGCCGGGTGAGCGCTCGGCCGCGCTCCGTGGTGCTGGCGTTCGCGCTGGCGTCGCTCGCGGGCGGGCTCTACGGCGCGAGCGCCGCGCGCTACCTGAGCGCGGGCGGGCTCGAGGTGCCGGGCAGTGAGTCGCACCGCGCGGCGGAGAGCCTGACCACGCGGCTTCGGCTCGGCGCGCCGGACGTGATCGCCGTGCTGGAACGCAGCGACGGGGACGTGCGCGATTCGGCCTTCGCGGCCGTCGTGCTGGACGGCGCGGAGCGTCTGGCCGAGGACCCGGGCGTCGCTGCGATCACGTCGGTCTTCGACACGGGCCTGGACTCACTGGTCTCTCGCGACGGCCGCCGCACCCTGCTTCTCGTCGACCTGCGCGGCTCACAGGCGGAGCAGGTCGCGACGTTCGCGCGACTCGCGCCGCAGTTCCGCGAGATCTTCCCCGGGGCGCCGCTCGGCGGGCGGATTCCCGCCGAGAGCCTGGCGCAGGAGGTCGCAAACCGCGACGTCGCGCGCGCGGAGCTGTGGGCGGTGCCGTTCGCGGCGCTGTTCACGCTGATCTTCTTCCGCAGCGTCGTGGCGGCGGCGCTGCCGATCGCGATCGGCGCCTTCTCGCTCGCGAGCTCGGCCGCGGTCACGCGCGGGCTCGCCGGCGCGACGGAGATCTCGATCTTCGCGCTGAGCGTCAGCTCGTTCCTCGGTCTCGGTCTGTCGATCGACTACGCGCTCCTGATCGTGCAGCGCTTCCGCGAGGAGCTCGAACGCACGATCGACCTGGCCGACGCGGTGGCCACCACGCTCGACACCGCCGGCCGGGCGGTGTGGGTCTCGGGCGGGACCGTCATGGTGAGCCTGCTGGTGCTCCTGATCGTGCCGGTGCCGCTGCTGCGCAGCATTGCGTTCGGGGGGTTGCTCGCGGTGGCGACCGCGGTGGTGGGGTCGCTCGCGCTGCTGCCGGCGCTGCTCGCCTGGCTCGGCCCGAACGTGAACCGGTTGCGTGTAGGGCGCGTGGTGGTCTTCGGCCCGAGCCGGTTCTGGGCGCGGATCGCCGAGCTCTCGATGCGCCGCCCCGTGCTGACCGCGGGCTCGTGCAGCGCCCTGCTTCTGGCGCTCGCGCTGCCGGCGCTGCGCATGGAGGCCGTGCTCCCCGACGCGCGCACCCTGCCCGCCGGCTCGGACGTGCGCCGGGTCGACGCGCTGCTCGCGGATCCGAACGTGTTCGACCCGAGCGGGGCGTCGGCGGTGCAGGTCGTCGTGCGGACGAACGGTCCGGTGCAGGAGCCTGCGAATTTGCGGCTCGTGCAGGAGTATCTGGCCGCGCTGCGCGGCGTGACTGGCGTCTCCGAGGTTCGCACGCCGCTCGCCTGGCTCGGCGACGGCGGCGGCACAGCGGGCGAGCCGCCGCGCCGCGAGGCGCTCGAGCTGCAGCTCGCGCGCACCGTCGACCGCGACCTTGCGCTCGTCACGGCGCAGGGCACCGACGCCTGGCGCTCGGCCGGGGCCGGCGCCACCGTGAGCGCGATCCGCGCGCTTGCGCACCCGGGCCTCGAGGTCGAAGTCGGCGGCCCGACCGCGCTGCTCGTCGACATCCGCAGCACGCTCAAGAGCTACGGCGCGCTCGTGGCGCTGCTGGTCGTGGCCTGGAACCTGATCGTGCTCTTCGCCGCGTTCCGCTCGGTGCTGGTCCCGGTGAAGGCCGTGATCATGAACGCGCTCTCGCTCGCCGCGAGCTACGGCCTGCTCGTGCTCGTGTTCCAGGACGGCCACCTTTCGGGCCTGCTCGACTTCGAGCCGCCCGGCGGCATCGAGGCCACCATTCCGCTGATCATGGCCGCGGTCGTGTTCGGCCTGTCGATGGACTACGAGGTCTTCCTGCTGAGCCGGATCCGCGAGGAGTTCCTGCTCGACGGCGACAACACGCGCAGCATCGTCGCGGGCCTGTCCGCCACCGGCCGGACCATCTCGAGCGCCGCGCTGATCCTGCTGGTGGTGATCGGCGCCTTCGCCGCGGGCGACCTGATCTACGTGAAAGAGATCGGTGTCGGCATGGCCGGCGCGATCACCGTCGACGTGACCCTGGTGCGCGCGCTGCTCGTGCCCGCGACCATGCGCATGCTCGGCCGCTGGAACTGGTGGGCCCCGCGCTGGCTCGGCGGCGGAGGCGCGACTGCGCTCGGGGGCGAAGCAGAGGCGAGGCGATCGGTCCGGTCCGGCTAGAGCAACCGGCGGAACTCCTCGATCGTGAGACCCGCGTCGCGGATGATGCCGCCCATGGTGAAGGCGTTGATCGGATTGCCGCGGGGGATGGTCAGGATGCGAACGCCGTCCGTCATCACGATGTGCTTGCCTTGGCGCAGCACTCGAAAGCCAGCGCGCTCGAGCGCGCGAACGGCACGCTGATGCGGAATGCCCGGGAGCTTGCCCACGTCCGCTACAGGGGAACGTCGATCTCGCGAACGACCGCGCCCTTCGTGAGCTCGGCGACCGCCGCCAGGTACTCGCGGATCGCGTCCTGGATGTTCGCGATCGCCTCTTCCTCGGTCGCGCCTTGCGACCAACAGCCGGGTAGTCCGGGAACCGACACGCTGAAGCCCTCTTCCGACGATTGAAGCGCAATCTTGTACTTCATGACGATGACCTCGGCCGAAACCTAGCGCCCCGTTCTCCGAGCCGCCCGACGCCGGATTTCCAGGGAATTCCGCGGCCTTGATGGCAGCTGCCCAAGGACGGGATCGCTTGCGCGCCCCCTGTCTTCTCTTCATCCATTGGCACTCGCTCACCCTGGACGCGAGGGCGATGCCCCGGACCTCTCCGAGCTTCAACCCTTGGCGTGATCCGCTGTCGCCCGCGCCGTGCCCCCCAGCCGCTGGCCGCGCGACGCTCCTTCGCTCCGCGCGAGCTTAGACCTGCCGCTCTCCGGGGGCGCGTGGATCAGCGCCCGGGGCGTCACCGCAGGAATCGGTGTCGGCTGAACGCCAGAATCACTCTCGGCTGAACGCGAGCTTCGGCACTGGCTCGCCCGTAAACCGACCGCGGCAGCCCGAGCCACCCCGCCGTAGCTACGCCAGGATGTGTCGGGCGATGGTCAGGATCTGGATCTCGGTGGTGCCGCCGCCGAGCTCGAGCAGCTTCGCGTCGCGGGCCAGGCGCTCGACGGTCTGCTCCTCCAGGTAGCCGTAGCCGCCCAGGATGTGGATCGCCTCGGTGGCGACGTAGGTGCCCACCTCCGTGACGTAGAGCTTGCCGGCGCAGGCGTCGGCGATCGAGACGTCGCCCTGCTCGTACACGACGCGGCGCGCGTTCGAGAGCGCCACGTACATCCGCGCCAGGCGATTCTGCACCAGCTGGTAGTTCGCGATCGGCTGCCCGCCCTGCACGCGCTGCTTGGCGTAGTCGCGCGCGATCTCGAAGCAGCGCTCGGCGATCCCGTAGCCCATGACCGCGATGCCGATCCGCTCGCCGGCCAGCGACTTGCGCACGTGGTCGCGGTCGCGCGTGCCCGCGCCGAGCAGGTTCGCGGCGGGCACGCGCACGTCGTCGAAAAAGACCTCGCCGGTCGGGGAGCTCTTCATCCCCATCTTCTTGAACGGCTTGCCGACGCTCACGCCCTCGAAGCCGCGCTCGACGATGAACGCCTGGATCGAGCCGTCCTCCGCGTTCTTCGCGTAGACCAGGAAGACGTCGCCGTAGGGGGCGTTCGTGATGAAGGTCTTGGACCCGTTCAGCACGTAGTCCTTGCCGTCGCGCCGCGCCTCCGTGCGCATCGACCCGAACGCGTCGGAGCCCGCGCCGGGCTCGGTCAGGCACCAGCAGCCCACCTTCTCGCCGCGCAGCAGGTCCGGCAGGTAGCGCGCCTTCTGCTCCGGCGTCCCGCCGCGCATGATGTTGCCGGCGCAGAGCCCGATGCTCACGCCCCAGCTCATGCCGAAGCCCGGGTTCACGCGCGCGATCTCGATGATCAGCTGCGTGCGCGCCCAGCTCGCGAGCGCGCGCGACTCCGCGTCGTCGCCCAGGTCGCCGACCAGGCTCGCGCCGAGCGCCGCGTTCATCCTCTTGATGAACGGGTACGGGAGCTCCGCGCCGCTCTCCATCGCGGGCGTGGCCGCCTCGAGCTCGGTGGTCATGAACTTGCGGTACTGGTCGCGGATCAGGAGCTGGCTGTCGCTTGGTTCCATGCGCCGGATTAGAGCACAGCCCGCCCCAGCAGCGCGCGCGCGATGGTCGCGAGCTGGATCTCGTTCGTGCCGCCGCCGATCTCGAACATCTTCGCGTCGCGCGCGAGCTTCTCGAAAA
>VGRW01000077.1 GCA_016875225.1 Deltaproteobacteria bacterium | reverse complement strand
GCGGCCCCCGCGCCGCCCGCGCGCGGCCGCCCCCCCGCCCCGGCCGCGGGGGGCCCCCCCACCCCCCCGCCCCCCCCCCCCCCCCCCCCCGACGGCGCAAATCGAGGCGGACACCTGCAGGAAGCCCGCGGCGCCCGGACGGGCGGGGACGCGGTCTGGGCGCCCCCCCCGGTCGGCACCCTCCTTGCTATCCGGGAGGTGGGATGATGGAACCTGGAGAAGACGCCGTGACGGAGCCGATCGACGCCAACGCCTGGCTCGAGGAGTCACTGCCCGTGGAGCCGGGCGGAACCCTCTTCGTGCGCTCCTCGCGCGGGACGGTCGACGTTCGCTCGCACGAGGCCGACGAGGTCCGGGTCGAGGCGGAGGCCCGCGGGCGGCGCGCGGAGCAGGTCCGGTTCCTGCTCGAGCCATCCGGGAACGATGTGCGCTTCGAGGCGCGCGTGGACGGCTGGCTCGGCGGCCTGCTCGGGGGGGTCGATGTTCGCGTGCGGATCTGGGTGCCGACCCGCTATTCGCTGGCGCTGCGTTCGAGCGGCGGCGACGTGCGCGTCGACGGGATCGGCGGGGATGTGTCGCTCTCGACGAGCGGCGGCGACGCGAGCGTGAGTCGCACGATCGGTCCGATCGACCTGTCGAGCTCGGGCGGCGATCTCGAGATCCTGCACGTCGATGGCGACGTGCGGGTCAAGAGCTCCGGCGGGAACATCGCCCTCCGCGACGTCTTCGGCGACGTCGCGGCTCGCACCTCGGGTGGAGAGCTGCACATCGACGGCGTGGACGGCGCCGTGGACCTGCGCTCGAGCGGGGGCTCGGTCTCCGTCGTCTTCCTCGGCGACCCCGAGGGCGAGATCAAGGGCTCCGGGGGCTCGATCGAGATCCTGGTCCGGGAGGACGCAAACGCCGAGATCGACGCGAAGTCGAGCGGCGGCGAGATCGAGCTCGAGCTCGAGCTCGACCGGCGCCGTGAGCCCTCGAGGCGCCACGTCGTCGGGTCGCTCGGCATTGGCGGGCCGAGGCTGGTCGTGCGCAGCTCGGGCGGCTCGATCCGGATCGCCGAGCTCTGAGCCGGGCCGCGCCCGCCGGTCTTCCTGGCCGGGACGCAGAAACACGTGGCGTCACGGGCGCCGTCCGAGTTATACGGTGACTCGGGAACCTGATCTCAAGGAGACACGCATGGCCGCCAGGAAGGGAACCGCCCGCAAGAAGGCCACGAGCGCCGCCAGGAAGCCCCCGGCGCCGAAGTCGGCCGAGGAGCGGGCCGCGCACTTCGAGATCCAGCAGGGCCTGAAGACCCTCGGCAAGACCATCGCGGAGCTCCAGAAGAGCCTGGGCAACGCCGAACGCGAGATCGAGGCCGACGCGCGGCGCAAGATCGCCGCACTGCGCAAGGAGGGCCGCGAGCAGCTCGACGCGATCAATGCCAAGGGCCGCGAGATCGCGGCCTCGCTCAAGAAGGCCTCCGCGGCGGCGGAGACCTCGTGGGACGAGCTGAAGCACCGCGCCGAGACACTGATCGGCGAGGCCCGCTCCGCCGCGGTCTCGTTCGCCAGCCGTATCCGCGACGCGATCAGCCGCTAGCCGCGGACCGGCTCGAGGCGCCCCGCTTGAGGCTCTGGTGGAAACACGGCGTGGTGTACCAGATCTACCCCCGCTCGTTCATGGACTCGAACGGCGACGGGGTGGGAGATCTGGACGGCATCCGCGCGCGCCTGGACCACCTGGCCTGGCTCGGCGTCGACGCGATCTGGCTCTCGCCGATCTTCCCCTCTCCGATGGCGGACTTCGGCTACGACGTCTCGGACTACTGCGCGATCGATCCGGTCTTCGGTACGCTCTCCGACTTCGATCGGCTGCTCGAGGCGGCTCACTCGCGCGGCATCCGCGTGATTCTCGATTGGGTTCCGAATCACACCTCGGATCGGCACGCCTGGTTCATCGAGTCACGCTCGAGCCGGACGAGCGCCAAGCGCGACTGGTACGTCTGGCGCGATCCGGCCAGTGACGGAGGGCCGCCGAATCAGTGGGTGAGCATCTTCGGCGGGCCGGCCTGGAAGCTCGATCCGGGGACGGGTCAGTACTACCTGCACTCCTTCCTGGTCGAGCAGCCGGATCTCGACTGGCGCAATCCCGAGGTCGTCGCGGCGATGCACGGGACGCTGCGCTTCTGGCTCGACCGCGGCGTGGACGGATTCCGGATCGACGTGATCCACCGCATCGCGAAGGATCCGCTGCTTCGCGACAACCCGCCGAGTTCGACCCCCGGACCGGGCTACGGCGGACAGCAACACGACCACGACGAGAACCACGCCGACGTGCACGCGTTCCTGCGCGGGATTCGCGCCGTGCTCGACGGGTACGAGGAGCGCATGGCCGTCGGCGAGGTCTACATCATGGATCCGTCGCAGGTCGCGGGCTACTACGGGCGAGGCGACGAGCTCCATCTCGCGTTCAACTTCTCGTTCCTGCGCTCGCCCTGGAGCGCGGCGGACTTCGCGCGCGAGATCTCGGCCTTCGACGCGCTCGTTCCGGTCGAGGGCTGGCCCGACGCGGTGCTCTCCAACCACGACGTGCCCCGTCACGCCACGCGCTACGACGACCCCGTGCTCGGCGACGAGCGGGCGCGCGTCGCGGCCATGCTCTTGCTCACGCTGCGCGGAACGCCCTTCCTCTACTACGGAGAGGAGATCGGCATGCGCAACGTCGAGGTTCCGCGCGAGCAGATGCGCGATCCGCTCGCGCTCACGCTCCACCCGAGTCTGTCGCGGGACCCGGAGCGGACGCCGATGCACTGGAGCGCCGAGCGCGGCGCTGGCTTCACCCGCGGGGAGCCCTGGCTTCCGATCGGCGCCGACGTCGCGAAGCGAAACGCGGCGGCGCTGCGCGAAGACCGGGACTCACTGCTCTGGCTGTACCGCGATCTCATCGAGCTGCGGCGCGCGACGCCGGCGCTCGAGCGGGGAAGCTTCCGACCGCTCCCGGCGCCCGACGGCGTGCTCGCCTGGGAGCGAAGCTGCGGGGACTCGCGCGCGATCGTCGCGCTGAACTTCGGCGCGGAGCCGCGCGCGGCCGGGCTCGCGACCGCGCGCGTATCGGGCGGTCTGCGCACGCACCGGGGCGAGCCACTCCCGAGCGACGCGGCCAAGCTCGAGCTGGCGCCGAGCCAGGGCGCCGTGCTCATCGTCGAGTCGTGAGGCGCGACAGGTCGAGGCGCGCGCCCGCGATCGGCGGGCACCAGTAGTAGCCACCGCGAATCGGGCGCGAGAACGAGAACAGCGCGTCCACGATTCCGTCGTCGAGCCCCATCATTCTGCGCAGCACGCGCTCGTAGCGGTCCAGGCTCTCGCCGAACGCGATGAACTCGAGCCCGTGCTCGTGCGCCGAAGCCCAGGGCATCGAGCAGCGCACCATGAACGCGGGCGGGTCGTAGCTCTCCTGTGCGCTCCGCTTCACGTGCGCCGAGTCGGGGGCGTCGGCGATCTCGTCGTTCGTGTCGAGCCGTCGGCCGATGATCGCGTCGCGGCGCGCCTGCGGGTGCCGCCGGAAGCGCACGAGATCGTGCACCCAGCGCTGGACCGCGACGAAGCTCGAGCCCGAGAGGCCCGCCTCGCCCGAGGCCAGCGCCGCCTCCGCTGCGGCGTCGCCCTGCGGGTTCTCGGTCCCGTCCTCGTAGCCGGTCAGGTCGCGACCGCCCGCATAGGTGAACGTGTCGAGCGCGTCGTCGAGCGCGAACGCCGCGCCGAGAAGCTCCGCGATGGCTCGAGTCGAGTCGAAGAGCGCGCCGCGCTCCTCGCCGCGCAGCAGGAACCAGAGCGCACCCTGCGTCGACGGCGTGGCGGCGCCCGGCCCCGCGAGCGCGGGGAAGGGACGCAGCCCAGGAATCTCGGCGCCGAGCGCGCGCACGAGCGGCTCGCCGATGCCCGCGACTCCCCAGCCGATCTCGAAGCCGTCGCGAAGCGATTCGATCGCTCGACGCAGATCGGTGTCGGGCACGATCCGGAACGCAACCGAGCGCGCGACCGCGGGCGGTTTCGAAAGGACGCCGGGCTGGGATCGTTTCGTGTTCATGGCCGCGATGATCGCACGCGCTCGCGATCCGATGTGAGCGCGGCTCGGCGCGCGGCGAGCTCCAGGTGCTCGGGCTGCGGGTTTCCGCCGGAGAGCAGCACGCCCGAGCGCCCGCGGCCCTCGCGGAGCGCGACCGCGAGCGAGGCCGCGCCAGAGGGCTCGAGCACCAGCCGCAGCTCGCGCAGCGCGAAGGCCATCGCGTCGAGCAGCTCTTCGTCGCTCACCAGCTCGACGCGCGCGACGTGCCGCTGCAGCACCGGAAAGGTCAGCTCCCCCGGGCTGCGCACGCGCAGGCCGTCGGCGATCGTGCGCGGCGGCGGCACACTGCGCCGCTCGCCCGCCGCGAGCGACAGCTTCGTGTCGTTTGCGTCGGCAGGCTCGACCGCGACGATCTCGGTCGCGGGCGAGAGCGCGTGGATCGCGACCGCGCATCCCGCCATCAGCCCGCCGCCGGAGACGGGCGCGTAGAAGCGGTCGAGCACGTCCGCATCCTCGAGCAGCTCGAGCGCGGCGGTTCCCTGGCCGGCGGCGATGAGCGGGTGGTCGTACGGGGGAACCGGGACCAGACCCTCGCTTCGCGCGATCTCGTCGGCGCGAAGCGCGCGCTCTTCGCTGTCGGGTCCGACCAGCATGAGCTCGGCGCCGTCGGCCGACGTGCGCGCGCGCTTCGGCTCCGGCGCGTCGGCGGGCATCACGATCACGGCGCGAAGTCCGAGCAGGTTCGCCGCACGAGCCACCGCCTGCGCGTGATTTCCGGAGGAGTGCGCGACCACGCCCGCGCAGCCCTTCGGCAGGGTCAGCATCAGGTTGAACGCGCCTCGGAGCTTGAAGGCTCCCGTGCTCTGCAGCGACTCGGGCTTCAGCAGCAGCTCGCAGGCCGCATCGAGCCGGTGGTGCAGGACCGGCGTGCGCAGCACCCACGGGTGGATCCGCCGGCGCGCTTCTCGGATCGTCGTGAGCGTGAGCTCCCCGAGCATCCTAGCGGAGCCGGGGCTCGATCTCGGACAGGCGCGGAAGCGCCGCGTCCTTCGCGGAGAGCAGAGGGGCGGCGACCGGCCAGCGGACGCCGATCGCGGGGTCGTTCCAGATCACGCCGATCTCGTCCTCGGGGTGGTACAGCTCCGTGCACTTGTACTCGACCTGCGCCGTCTTCGAGACGACGCAGAAGCCGTGCAGGAAGCCCGGCGGAACCCAGAGCTGCCGGAAGTTCCTCGCAGAGAGGGTCTCGCCCACCCAGCGCCCGAAGCTCGCAGAGCCCGGGCGTGCGTCCACCGCGACGTCGAAGATCTTCCCTTGCGTGCAGCGGATCAGCTTCCCCTGCGCGAAGTGGCGCTGCATGTGCAGGCCGCGCAGGGTTCCCCGCGCGGAGAGGGAGTGATTGTCCTGCACGAAGCGCGCGCTGATTCCGCCGTCGGCGAAACGCTGCGCGTGATAGCTCTCGAGAAAGAATCCGCGCGCGTCGCGGTGGACGCGCGGCTCGATCAGGATCACTTCGGGAAGCGACGTCGGCTCGAAGCGCACGCCGCGAGCGTAGCAGAGCGCGCCCGATCGAAGCCGCGTTCCCTATAAGATAGGGGCGTGGATCGGGAGCTCGTCGCGGACGCGGTGGTGATCGGCAGCGGAGCTGGCGGCGCGCCCGCGGCCGCGGCGCTGGCCAAGGCGGGGCTCGACGTGATCGTGCTCGAGGCCGGGCCTCGCTACGAGACGCGGGACTTCAACGGCGTCGAGTCCGAGATGGTCGGAAAGCTCCTGAAGGCGAGCCGCGCCGGAGACAGCGGGCACGAGCTGTACGCCGGCGCCTGCGTCGGCGGCTCGACCGTCGTGAACGACGCGCTCTGCTGGCCTACGCCCGCGGAGGTGATCGAGCAGTGGGTTCGCGAGCACGGGCTCGCCTCGTTCGGCGAGGCGGCGTACGCGGAGCTCGTGGCGACGGTCCTTTCGGAGATCGGCGCCGCACCCACCGATCTCGCGCACACCAACAAGAACGCGCGCGCGCTCGAGCGCGGCGCGAAGCGTCTGGGCTGGGCGGGGCAGCCGATGGCGCGGAACGTGCGGGACTGCGCGAATCTGGGCCTGTGCAATCTGGGCTGCCCGACCGGCGCGAAGCAGTCCTCGCTGCTCACCTGGGTGCCGCGCGCCGAGCGAGCCGGCGCGCGCGTCATCGCGAGCGCGCGCGTCACGCGGATCGAGGCCGACTCGGGGCAGGTTCGCGCCGTCGTGGCCGAGGCGCTCGATCCGGCGACCGGCTCGCCGAACGGAACGCTTCGCGTCGAGACGCCGCGCGTGATCCTCGCCGCGGGCGTGCTCGAGACGCCAGCGCTCCTGCTCGCGAGCGCGCTCGGCGCGAACGCCGGAACGGGTTTGCAGTTCCACTCCAGCGTGTACGTCGCGGCGCGCTTCGCGGATCCGGTTCACGCCTACTACGGGCCGACGATGTCGTATGCGATCACCGAGTTCTCGGACGTGAATGGCCGGCGCGGCCCGGGCCTGATGCTCGAGAACGTCGCGGCGCTGCCCCTGTCGACCGCGAGCTCGCTTCCGGGCTTCGGGTCGGCGCTGGCGGGGCCGATGGAGTCGCTGCCGTTCCTGGCGCGAGCCGTCGTCGTGCTTCGCGATCGGACGCGCGGCCGGCTCGAGCTCGACGGAGACCGTCGGACGCGGATCACCTACCCGTTCGAGCGCGGGGATCTGGACCGCGCGCGAACGGGAATGATCGCGCTCGCCCGCGCGTACCTGGCCTCGGGCGCCGAGCAGGTCTTCCTGCCCGTGAACGACCTCGCGCCGGTGACGGCCGAGAGCGAGCTGGACGCGCTCGAGTCCCGAGCGCTCTCGACGCGGGATACCTCGCTGATCTACGCGGTCCATCTCTTCGGTGGCGCGGTGATGGGATCCGATCCGACCACGAGCTGCTGCGACGAAGCCGGGCGGGTGCGCGGCGTGAAGGGACTCTGGGTGAGCGACGCCTCGGCGCTTCCGAGCAACACCGGCGTGAATCCCCAGGTCACGATCATGGCGAACGCGCTTCGCGTCGCCGCGGGAATCGTATGACGAGCGCCGAGAGCGAGATCGCGCGCGATCTGGCGAGTCTGGACCGGCGGGCCTTCCTTCGTCTGACCGGCGCCGCCGCGGCGTTCGGCCTGCTCCCGGTCGCGTGTGGCGAGGCGGTCGCGCCGACGGTGGAGCTACAGCTGTTCTCGCCGCGCGCGTACGCGGTGTTCAACGCGGCGGCCACGCGAATCGTCGGTCCTCGCGGCGCCGAGCTGATCCGCAGCGGCGAGATCGATCCGGCGCTCGCGGCCGATGCCTTCGTCGCCCGCAATCCCGCGCTCGGCGACACCGTCGAAGCGGCGCTCGCGTTGCTCGAATGGGCGCCCTGGCCGCTGGTCCCCAAGCTCCGGCCGTTCACGGCGCTCGCGGGTGATGGGCAGGACCGGGTGCTCGACGCGCTGATGCGCTCGCGGATCGATCTGCTCCGCGACGTCTTCAAGGGAGTGAAGTCGCTTGCGGCGCTGGTGTTCTACGCGAATCCCGCGACGCGCGACCTCACCGGATTCCCCGGCCCGTTCGGGAGCGCGGAAGTTCCGATCGCCGCCGCGATGGTCGAGTCGGACTCCTGACCTCACCCTCGGCTCCGAGAGGAGAAACAGCGTGAAACGGCTGCTCGTGCTCTCGATCCTCGCTTGCGCGTCGGCTGCGGCGAACGCGGACGAGGTCCAGTTCACGAACGGGGACCGGCTGAGCGGAAAGGTGCTCGGTCTCTCGGACGGCAAGCTCTCCTTCGACTCGAAGCTCGCCGGAAAGCTCGAGATCGCCTGGACCGAAGTCGCCACCTTCTCGAGCGACGAGCCGGTGACGATCGTCCTCGCCGATCAGTCGGTGATCGTCGACCGGGTGGGCATCGCGGAGACCGGGGCGGTTCGCACTTCCGGCAGTGGATCGATCGCCGCGCAGACGATCCCGCTCGCGAATGCCGTGAAGCTGAACCCCGAGCCGGTGCAGTGGAAGGGCGCGGCCGTCGCGGGCGCGATCTTCGACCGCGGCAACACCACTCGAACCGCCGGCACCGCCGCCTTCGACGCCGTGCGCCGCGCGGAGTCGGACCGCATCACGTTCGGCGCTGGCTACGCTTCGGAGCAGACCAAGGACGACGACACCGGCGAAACCAGCACGACCAAGCGACAGATGTTCATGGGCCTTCAGTACGATCTGTTCTTCCATCCGAAGTGGTACCTGTACGCGAAGGGGCGCGGCGAGAAGGACGGCGTCGCCAACCTGGACCTCCGGCTCGTGAGCGGCGTCGGTCTCGGCTATCAGTTCTTCGAAACCGACGAGCTGAAGCTCAATCTCGAAGCCGGCCCCACGTGGGTGAGCGAGAACTACTCCGACGACACCGAGAGCGTCGACTACATCGCGGCGCGCGTGGCGTGGAACCTGGACTGGGCCTTCTACGGCGACGTCGCATTCTTCCACCACGGCGCTTCGTATCCGAGCCTGGAGAACAGCCACGATCAGCTCATCGAGACCCGCACCGGTTTTCGCTACAAGCTCTTCGGCGGCTTCTTCGGCGAGTCCAAGGTGATCTGGATCTGGGACTCGAGCCCGGCCGACGACAAGAAGCGCCAGGACCTCTCGGTCATCCTCGGGCTCGGCTACGGCTTCTAGGCGGAGGGGAGGGCACTCGATGGATGCGAAGCTGATCTCGGCCGCGCGCGCCAGCTTTCCCGCCGTGGATGCGGCGATCGTGCTCGGCGCGCCGCTCTCGGGCGGCGAAGCGCACCCCGAGCCGCTGGTGCGCGTGCCTCTGTCGATCCTGAATCGACACGGGCTGGTCGCGGGCGCCACCGGCACGGGCAAGACCAAGACGCTGCAGCTCGTCGCGGAGCAGCTCTCGCGCGCGGGCGTGCCGGTGTTCCTCGCGGACCTGAAGGGAGATCTGGCGGGGATCGCGGCTCCGGGCGATGCGAACGAGCGCGTGGTCGCCCGCGCAAGAGAGACCGGCTTCGATTGGCAGGCGGCGGCCTGCCCGGTCGAGCTGCTCTCGCTCACCGGCCGATCGGGGGCGCAGGTGCGCGCGACGGTCTCGTCGTTCGGGCCGCTCCTGCTCGCGAAGGTGCTCGACCTGAACCAGACGCAGACGAGCGTGCTCTCGCTCGTCTTCAAGTACTGCGACGACCGCGGGCTCGAGCTGCTCGACTTCGCGGATCTGCGCACGGTCCTGCAGCACCTCACCGGCGCGGGAGCGGAGGAGCTGGCCGGGCTCGGCGGGATGTCGAAGTCGACCGTGGGTGTGCTGCTGCGGGAGATGGTCGAGCTCGAGCAGCAGGGGGCGCTGGCGTTCTTCGGCGAGCCGGAGCTCGACCTCGACGATCTGCTGCGCACGACGTCCGACGGTCGCGGCATCGTGAGCGTGCTCGACCTGCAGGACGTGCAGGACAAGCCCGCGCTGTTTTCGACCTTCATGATGTGGCTGCTCGCGCGGCTCTTCGCGGAGCTGCCCGAGGTGGGTGATCCGGCCAAGCCCAAGCTCGTGTTCTTCTTCGACGAGGCGCACCTGCTGTTCCGAAGCGCGAGCACCGCGTTCCTGGACCAGGTCGGACAGGTGGTGCGCCTGATCCGCTCCAAGGGGGTGGGCATCTTCTTCGTGACGCAGAATCCCAAGGACGTGCCCGCCGAGATCCTCGGGCAGCTCGGGACGCGCGTGCAGCACGCGCTCCGCGCGTTCACGCCCGACGACGACAAGGCGCTTCGAGCCGCCGCGCGGACGTTTCCGAAGACCGAGTTCTACGACATCGAAGAGACGCTGACGACGCTCGGCACGGGCGAGGCGCTGATCAGCGCGCTCGCCGCGAGCGGCGCGCCGACGCAGCCGTTCGCGACGCGCCTGATTCCGCCCGCATCGCGCATGGGCGTGCTAGCCGAAGCCGAGCGAGCGGCGCTGCTCGCGACGCCCCAGGTGCGGAAGTACCGCGACGCCGTCGATCGCGAGAGCGCGCACGAGAAGCTGACCCGGAAGAGCGCTGCGGAAGCTCCGGCGAGCCGCGACGCCGAGCCGCCCGCGCGCGGCGCGGCGCGCGAAGGCGGCAGCTCTCTCTCCGCCGTCCTGAACTCCCCGCTCGCGCGCAGCGTCGCGACGGCTTTCACGCGAGGCGTGCTCGGCGCGCTGCTCGGATCGCCCCGCCGCAGGCGGCGGTACTGAACCCGCGATGAATCTCGCCACGATCACGGCGTTCCTGCGCGAGGTCGCCAAGGAGTGGTCCGACGACGACGCGCTCACGCTCGGCGCGGCGCTCGCGTACTACACGATCTTCTCGCTGGCGCCGCTGCTCGTGCTCGTGCTCGCGATCGCGGGTCTCGTCTTCGGCCGCGCCGCCGCGCAGGGCGAGCTCGTGGCGCAGATCCAGGGCGCCGTCGGGCCCGCCGGCGCCGAGCTGATCGAGAGCATGATCGAGCGCGCGAGCAAGCCGTCCTCGGGTCTGGTCGCCACGGCGATCAGCCTGGTGACGATGTTCTTCGGCGCGTCGGGGGTGTTCGGTCAGCTGCAGGGATCGCTGAATCTGATCTGGGGCGCGACCACGGTGCGCCGGACGGGCGTGAAGGGCCAGCTGCAACGACGCGCGGCGAGCTTCTCGATGATTCTCGCGATCGGGCTCCTGCTTCTGCTCTCGCTTGCGATCTCGGCGCTGATCTCGGGTCTGCACGACATCATCGACCTGTACCTGACGGTCCCGTCGGAGGTCCTGTCACTCACGACCCCCGCGGTCTCGTTCATGATCGTCACGGCGCTCTTCGCGATGATCTTCAAGCTTCTGCCCGATGCTCGCATCGAGTGGCGCGACGTCTGGCTCGGCGCTCTCGTGACCGCGCTGCTGTTCACGGTCGGGAAGTCGGCCATCGGCATCTATCTCGGCCGCGCGGGCGTCGCGTCGGTGTATGGAGCGGCGGGTTCGCTCGTGCTGGTGCTGCTCTGGGTCTACTATTCGGCGCAGCTCCTGTTCATCGGCGCGGAGTTCACAGAGGTCTACTCGCGCCGCTTCGGCTCACGGAGACTCGACGAGTGATTCGCTCCGCTCTGCTTCTCGGCGCGGTCGCGCTGACCGCGGGCTGCTCGTTCCGCGGCGGCGACTTCACGCCACTCGCGACAGAGCCGGAAACGCCTTGCTCGCGCCAGGCCGAAGCGTTCTGCAAGGAGAACCTCGGCTCCGCGGACCTGTCGACCTGCGTCAAGCGCGAGAAGTATCGCTGCGAGCTGCTGGAAGAGCAGGGCGAG
Organism: Deltaproteobacteria bacterium; assembly: GCA_016875225.1. Classification (NCBI taxonomy): domain Bacteria; kingdom Pseudomonadati; phylum Myxococcota; class Myxococcia; species Deltaproteobacteria bacterium. Next base: position 5,100 of record VGRW01000077.1, on the reverse strand, counting down.
AAGGTCGAGCCCTAGAAGCCCGTGGCTGCGCGCCTGCTCAAGGTGCGTTCGCCTTCTCGAGCTCCTCGCACAGGTAGATCTCGCGCTTCAGGCAGGCGAGGCGGTCGGATCCGGCGAGGTCGCGCTCGCAGCGCTGCTCCGCCTGGTCTGCGCACTTGCCGCTCCCGAGCTCGTCCTTGGCCATGTCCGCGGGCGATGCGCAGGCGCAAACGACGAGGGCGAACGCCGAGAGTGCGAGCCGGCCGAGCATCGCCATAGACTGACACGCGCTCCGTTCGGGGCAAGCGGCTAGGATCTGGGGCGGATGATCGCTCGCCGCGTCGCCCTGTCTCTGGTCGTGCTCTGCACGCTCGGTTTGTGGAGCTGCGCGAGCGATCCGGTGCAGCGCGCGCCGGGCCTGGCGTCGCGCGAGTACTTCCCGCTCCGCAGCGGCGGGCACTGGAGCTACGAGATCCGCGCGGGGCTCTTCGCGCGGCGCACGCGCATGGAGGTGACCGCGCGCGGCGAGCACGCGATTCGCGGCTCGGACCAGCGCCTGTTCCTGATGGAGGAGCAGCTGTCCGGCCGAATCTACGGGCTCGAGCCCGCCGGCCTGGTCGGCTATCGCGTCTGCGACGGATACCTGACTCGGATCGCTGCGGTCGCGCTCGAGCCGGACGGCCAGGTCAGCGTCTTCGGCGGAGAGGGCATGTCGTTCCTCCCCGTCGAACCCGCGCCCGGCCAGACCTGGAGCGACCGCACCGAGGTCTTCCGCGGCTCCGGCGGCGCCGGACAGACCTGGACGGCCGAAGTCGCGTCCGCAGGTCGCGTGCGTGTGCCCGCGGGAAGCTTCGACGACGTGATCGTCGTGCGAAGCCAGCAGTGGGATCCGGATTGGGACACCGACCGGCCGTTGCACAGCTACGAGGACTTCTACGCGCGCGGCGTCGGGCTGATCCGAAGCGTCTCGCGTAACAACTCGCAGGGGTTCTGGATGTCGATCGAGCAGGAGCTCGTCGCGTTCCACTTCGACGAAGAGAACCCGGTTCGAGCCCGGCCCTAGCGGATCCCTAGCTCCCGGAGGCCAGGTCGGTCTGCCGGAACAGCCGATCGGGGAGATCTGCGTCGAGCCGGATCGATTCGATCGCGACTCGCGTGCGAGTACCGTCGATCAGGTCCTCGAGCTCCAGCGCGCGCGCGATCGCGAGGTCTCCGCTCTTCTCGACCGTCTTCGGGTCCGCGCGCAGGATCTTGCGCAGCTTCGCGCCCGGCTCGTAGGAGTCGACGCGCAGCACGACGCAGGTCTCGCGGTCGACGTAGCTCACGACGCGCTCGTAGCTCGATCCGTCCTCGGGCGCGGGCGCGCCCGCGAGCACGTAGACGGCCCGATCGGCCTCGACCGCGTCGGGCAGGAGCTCCGCCTTGTTGCGTTTGGAGAAGCCGCGCCAGTTCTCGAAGTTGTCGTAGGAGAAGTCGGTGCCGAAGAGCCCCCCGGAGCTCCGGCCCGAGATCCGCCGCACGCGCCGCTCGCCGGGCGCGAACACGTAGAACTCGCTCGGCCCGCTCGGATTCTCGATCATGAGCATCGCCGTCCCGCGGATGTCCGTCGGCCGGTCGAAGCGCAGCACCGCGCGCTGCAGCCCGTCGGCGAGCTTCTTGCCGAGCACCTTCGCGCGGCTTGCGCGCTCGCCGCCGACCCGGTCGACCTTCGTGAAGGTCGCGCGGAACTCGAGCGTCGTATGGGGCAGATTGCGCTTGGCGCAGGCCTGCGCCTCGGCGAGTGGATCCGCGGCGGATTGCGCGGGAGCCGGCCACGGCAGAAGCAGAAGTGCTGCGGCCAGGAGCCGCGCGGCGTTTGGTGGGATCACTGCGTTGCGTATAGTACGCGCCTCCCAGGCTGAGCGAGGAATCCCGCCATGCTTCCGACGCGTCTCATTCTGGCGCAGTTTCTGATCGGCGCGCTCGTCGCTGGCCGCGCGTTCGCGCAGTCGTCGGCCGCGGGCGACGAGCAGGTCTGGATCGATCTGCGAAAGCCGGCCGATGCGATCGTGCAGCGGCTCCCGGTCGCGATGATCGAGGTCGACGGCTCCACCGGCGCCGGGCGCCTCCACTACCACGACGTGGCGATCGTGATCGATCTCTCGGCCAGCACCCGCCTGCGCTCCGGCGTCGACGTGAACGAGAACGGGGTGGTCGGAAAGGCGAGCCCGGAGATTCGCGAGGACTACTGGGGAGCCGCGTCGCCGGAGCTTCTCTGCGACGATCCCGGGGACACGATCGCGGCCGCGGAGATCGCCGCGGTGCGGCGGCTGCTGAAGCTTCTGAACCCGGAGCGGACGCGCGTGGCGCTGATCGCGTTCGGTGACCGGGCCGAGTTCGCAGCGCCGTTGGTCGCGACCCGCCCCGAGGTGGAGGCGGCGCTCGATCGGCTCGACGGCCGTCACGGCTGGTACGGGGGCACGAATTACGCCGCAGCGCTGGACCTCGCGCGCGCGGCGCTTCTCGACGCGCCCGCGGACGGCAAGGCGGGTCGCAAGCGCAGCATCCTGTTCCTCTCCGACGGCTATCCGACCCTTCCCCCTCCCGAGCCCAACCCCGGTCGCTCGGCGATCGCGGCCGCGCGCGGCGCGGGCGAGAAGGAGGTGCGCATCCACAGCTTCGCGCTCGGGCCAGAGGCCGTGCGCGGCCGAGACGTGCTCGATCTGGTCTCGCGCGTGTCGCAGGGCACGCTCACCGAGATCGAGCGCCCCGGAGAGGTGCTGTTCCATCTGCCTGCGGTGGAACTCTCCGAGGTCGCCGATGTGCAGCTCCTGAATCAGACGTCCGGTCAGCCCGGGCGCGCGATTCGCCTGCTCGCCGACGGGAGCTTCGACGGCTTCGTGTCGCTGGTGCGCGGTCGCAACCTCCTGCGCGTCACCGCGATCGGGATCGGCGGAGGAACCCAGGTCGTGGAGCGCTCCGTCTTCTACGAGCCGACCGCCGGGCAGCAGCGCGAGGTCGAGCTCGAGGTCTCGCGCCTGCGCGAGCTGCTCCGCACCCGCGCGATCGAGGTGGAGCTCGCCGGCGAGATCCAGCGCGCCCGCGAACAGCGGCGCGCGCGCCAGCGCGAGCTGCGCATCGACGTCGAGAAGCCGACGCCGGCTCCGAAATAGCTGCGGCCCGCTGCGACGTGGGTCGCAGCGGGCCGCGCAGAGTCTCGATCGGAACCCGGCGCTACCGCCCCAGGGTCTTCAGCCGCGTGGTGTCGTAGTACTTGCGGCTCGAGGCGGCATCGAACTCCTTCGCGTTCGCGTTGTCGAACTGGCCGGTGTGCGAGTTCCCGTTCTGCACGTTCACGACCATGATGTGCGAGTAGTTCAGCGAGTTGCGGCCCTTGTTCTCGGGCACCGGGCTGTCCTCGCTCCACTTGAACACGCTGCCGATGATCCGGTACGGCTTGCCAGCGCGATCGTACGCCATCGAGTACAGCGGCATCATCGTTTCTTTGTCGTACCAGATCATCTTGCGGCTGTACGGGTGGCCCTTCTGGCGCGGGATGTCGTCGAGCTGGAACGCGGTGCGCTTCTCGAAGGTCTCGCCCGCGAACGGCAGCGCGTTGTACGGGGCGAACTTGCAGCTGTACCACTCGTCGTCGGTGCCCAGCCGCACCATCCTGTCCGCGCCGCCGGAAGCCGTCGCGCCGGGGATCACGCTGGGGAAGCAGGAGCGCTTGGAGTTGATCACGCCGAGCTTCGTCGATTCACCCTTGAACTCCCACTGGTGGTCCCACACGTAGCCCGCGAAGATGTAGAAGTCCTCGAGCGTGAACTCGGTGCCGAGAAGCGAGTCCGACTTCTGCGTGGCTGCGATGCGGCGCACGCGGCGCAGCGCCGGAATGTACGCCCAAGTGTCGTCTTCCTTGTTCTCCACGTCGTAGCGGTAGAGCAGGAACATCGTTCCGCGCAGATCGAACGGCGTCTTCACGTCGAAGAACTCGGCCCACTCGATGTCGGTGCCCTCGACGAGCTGGGTCGTCGCCGGCAGCAGGTCCGCGCGGTGCGAGAAGTAGGTGCGGCGGTACTCGCCCTGGGCGATGCGCCAGACTTCCTTTCCCTTGTTGCGCATGTTGCTGAAGCCCCAGTGCGGAAGGTTCAGCCCCGATCCACCCTGCCAGCGAAAGTTGACGTTCCAGGCCAGCTTGAGCGCGAACTGCGGATCGTCCGGCGTCAGGTCGCACTTGTGGCCGGTCGCCTCCTTCGCCCACTCGGAGTATGGGAACGGCTGACCGGCGACGTAGTTCACCAGGAAGCCTTTCGCATCGAGCTTCGCCTTGCAGGCGTTGTCGACGGTCGCCTTCACATACGCCGGGTGCGGTGTGTAGGTGCCGGGGTTCGCGACGGTGATGCTCAAGTCCGTGTTGCCCTCGACGACGTAGGGAATCAGCTCGTCGGGAATCAGGCCCTGTGCCAGCTGCGCGTTCGCGGAGCTGATCGTCGTGGGGGCGGTTACCTCGGCAGATGCGATCGGCGCGCTTCCGAGCGCGACCAAGACCGCAAACGCATACACCCAACGTGATCGTCGCATCGGACCTCCCTCCACTACGAGTCTTGCGATGGCTTGGACTCCAGCGAGCAATGATGCGCGCTGGATCGCTTGCTTTCAAGGAGATGTCGCCGATTCTTGCGCGCTCGACAGCGGTCACTGTCTCCCGGTTGACCCCTCCGACAGTCCTTTACATGATAGGCGGCATCCGTGCGGTCGGATCTTCAGGGGGTGCGATGAACTGGCGTCGATCGACTGGCAACCCATCGCGGGCCGCCGCGTTGGCGCTCGTGCTCGGCCTGATCGCCGCCGTGAGCGTGAGCGCGGCGCTGGATCCGGCGCGATTCGATACCTGGAAGCTTCCCGAGGCCAATCTCTATGCGGTGACTGCGCGCGGTACGCGCGCCTGGGCCGGGGGCTACTGGGGAACGATCCTGGTCTCGGCCGACTCGGGACGCACCTGGACGCAGCCCGATACACCGACGGCGAACACGATCTTTGGCATTTCCTTCGCCGATGACGCCAACGGCTGGGCCGTCGGCGCGAACGGGACGATCCTGCACTCCTCCGACGGCGGCGCCTCCTGGCAGCTGCAGCCCG